>NZ_VCDP01000061.1:0-85114 GCF_033949345.1 Xenorhabdus littoralis | reverse complement strand
CGGGTGGTTCTGATTTTGGGCCGCCGGAAAATTCGGGACCGTATCTGACAAAAAATCTACCATTCTTGTTACTTCCTTTATTATTCTTTTTTATCTCATAGAACAAAATGAAATAATTTCAATTTGGGTACAATAACTCGACATCTTTATCTCTTTCTGATTAAATTTGGCTATCTGGAAGTCTAAATGAGATAATTAATGTAGTTGAGGTTTCGAACAATGCCAATTTGTGTACCAGATGAATTACCTGCGGTAAATTTTCTCCGTAATGAAAACATCTTTGTCATGACATCTACACGGGCAAATATTCAGGATATTCGTCCATTGAAGGTATTGTTGCTTAACTTGATGCCAAAGAAGATAGAAACTGAAAATCAGTTTATTCGGTTATTGTCCAATTCTCCGTTACAGGTTGATATTCAATTGCTGCGCATTGATAGTCGGCAATGTAAAAATACACCTGAGGAACATTTAGATACCTTTTATTGTGATTTTGACTCAATAAAAGATCAAAATTTCGATGGATTGATTGTCACGGGTGCTCCTTTGGGGTTAGTTGAGTTTAAGGATGTGACTTATTGGCATGAGGTTGAAAAAATTGTCATTTGGGCAAAGAGCCATGTCACTTCGACACTTTTTGTTTGTTGGGCGGTTCAGGCAGCCTTAAATATTCTTTACAATCTTCCAAAATATACCCGAACGTCCAAACTATCCGGTGTTTACTCTCATTCAACTTTAGATCCTCTGACTTTATTAACACGCGGATTTGACGAAACTTTTTTTGCACCTCATTCCCGTTTTGCTGATTTTCCTGAATCAGTTATTCGCGATCATACAGATTTAGATATTTTAGCCTCTTCTGAAGAGGCTGGTGCTTATTTATTTGCCAGCAAAGATAGAAGACTGGTATTTGTAACAGGTCATCCTGAATATGACGCGGATACACTTGCTGCAGAATATTGGCGTGATCAGGGCGCTGGTTTGGAGCCAATGTTACCCGTTAATTATTTTCCAAATAATGATCCTGAAAATAAACCAGTTGCTGCTTGGCGTAGTCATGGTCACTTACTATTTTCAAATTGGTTGAATTACTATGTTTACCAGATTACGCCATATGACCTGACTTTTATGAATCCCTCCTTAGATTGAATGCTGTTTGAAACAGGAAAATGGGAATTAGCTGAAGCGAGCCATTTCTCATTTTTAAAATTTTCTTTCTCTTACGGTTAGTCCCCACCTATTAGTTATTTCTCATACATAACAAAAAGTTAACAATACGATATCGACCTTTTCGGAATTTATTTCTTCTGCTTTTTTATCATTGCATCATCTTAATCATTTGATTTTATTTAACTAATCCAAATTATTTAAAATAATGGAAATGGTTTTTGATTTATTTTTAATATTGATTACTCTTAATCGAGCAGACATTTAAAAGATGATAGAGAAGGGGATTATGCAGCAGACACTAACGACCCAATTGACCTTTACGAAGCCTTTCACTGAGGCAGATAATCAGGTGTTATCACCTGAATCTATTCGTTTTTTAGAGGATTTAGTTGTTGAATTCTCTGACAGGCGCCAAAAATTATTGGAAGAACGTGTTCATTGGCAGAAAAAAATAGATGATGGATTATTACCTGATTTTATTTTGGAAACATCTTCCATTAGAGAAGGTGATTGGAAAATTCTGGGAATACCAGATGATCTCAAAGATCGCCGTGTTGAAATAACAGGACCAGTAGAACGTAAAATGGTTATTAATGCCCTGAATGCAAATGTAAAAGTGTTCATGGCTGACTTTGAGGATTCGCTGGCTCCTGCATGGGATAAAGTTATCAGTGGGCAAATTAACTTACGGGATGCTGTGGATGGCTCAATCTCATACAGCAATGAGCAGGGTAAACGTTACGAATTGAAAGCAGATCCGGCAGTGTTGGTCGCTCGGGTCAGAGGTTTACATCTGCCAGAAAAACATGCTCTCTATAAAAACGAACCGATTTCAGGTGGATTATTTGATTTTGCCCTGTACTTTTACTTAAACCATAAGAAATTATTGGAAAAAGGGAGTGGTCCTTATTTTTATCTACCCAAGATACAGAGCTACCATGAAGCACAATGGTGGAGTGATGTTTTCAGTTTTGCAGAATCACGTTTCAATTTGCCAAAAGGCACTATTAAAGCCACCGTTTTAATTGAAACATTACCTGCCGTCTTTCAGATGGATGAAATTCTCTATCACTTACGTCACCACATCGTTGGCCTGAACTGTGGTCGCTGGGATTACATTTTCAGTTATATCAAAACACTGAAAAATCATGCAGATCGTGTCTTGCCGGATCGCCAATCCGTTACGATGACACAACCTTTCTTGAGCGCCTATTCTCGTTTATTGATTAAAACCTGCCATAAACGCGGTGCATTTGCGATGGGTGGAATGTCGGCATTTATACCGAGTAAAGATCCGGAGCAAAATCAACAAGTGTTGAATAAAGTCAGGGCAGATAAAGAACTGGAGGCGAACAATGGTCATGATGGTACATGGGTAGCGCATCCGGGACTGGCGGATATTGCCATGATGGTCTTCGATACAAAACTGGGAGATTGCCAAAATCAATTGACTGTTTTGCGTGAAGAAGATGAAGAAATCACAGCTTCACAATTACTCGCCGCTTGTCCGGGAGAAAGAACCGAACAAGGAATGCGTGCGAACATTCGTGTTGCTGTCCAGTATATAGAAGCATGGATTTCGGGAAATGGATGCGTTCCGATTTATGGCTTGATGGAAGATGCTGCTACAGCAGAAATTTCCCGCACCTCCATTTGGCAATGGATCAGACATGAAAAATCACTTTCCAACGGCAAAAAAGTGACAAAGGAACTGTTCAGGGAAATGTTGAAAGAAGAACTTGACGTTATTAAACATGAGATTGGAGAGCTTTCCTTTAATCAGGGACGATTTATAGAAGCGTCTTCTTTGATGGAAAGGATCACCACTCAGGATGACTTAATTGATTTCTTAACGTTATCAGGCTATCAATTAATTGATTAATAAAAACACAATAATGACAACAATATCCGATTAATAAGAATAGGAAGTAGAACATCATGACCATCTCCCGTACACAACAGATCGCTCAACTAGAACAAGAATGGAAACAGCCACGTTGGAAAGATATTACTCGCCCATATAGTGCTGAGGATGTCATTAAATTGCGTGGTTCTATCAATCCTGAACACACTTTGGCGCAAATGGGGGCGAAAAAGCTGTGGGAATTGTTGCATGGCAAATCAAAAAAGGGCTATGTAAACGCACTTGGTGCGCTGACTGGAGGTCAGGCTCTTCAGCAGGCTAAAGCGGGTATTGAGGCAGTTTATCTTTCTGGTTGGCAGGTTGCAGCGGATGCAAATACGGCTTCCAGCATGTATCCCGATCAATCATTGTATCCCGTTGATTCTGTTCCTAATGTAGTTAAACGTATCAATAACAGCTTCCGTCGTGCTGATCAGATCCAATGGTCAAATGGCATCGATTCAGATAGTCAGGAATATATTGATTATTTCCTGCCGATTGTTGCGGATGCAGAAGCGGGATTCGGTGGTGTTCTGAATGCATTTGAACTGATGAAAGCGATGATTGAGGCAGGTGCCGCTGCGGTGCATTTTGAAGACCAATTGGCTGCGGTGAAAAAATGTGGCCATATGGGGGGGAAAGTCTTGGTTCCGACTCAAGAAGCCATTCAGAAACTGGTAGCAGCGCGTTTAGCGGCTGATGTATCCGGTGTCCCCACCCTGTTAATCGCGCGTACTGATGCAGATGCCGCTGATTTACTGACATCTGACTGCGATCCTTATGATAGTGAGTTCATCACGGGTAAGCGGACTTGTGAAGGTTTTTACTGTACCCGCGCTGGTATTGATCAAGCTATCAGCCGTGGGTTGGCTTATGCTCCTTACGCTGATGTTGTCTGGTGTGAAACTTCAACTCCGGATATTGAAGCGGCACGTCGTTTTGCAGAAGCCATCCATGCCAAATATCCGGGCAAATTACTGGCCTATAACTGCTCCCCATCTTTCAACTGGAAAAAGAATCTGGATGATAAGACTATTGCCAGTTTCCAAGAACAATTGTCGGCTATGGGATATAAATTCCAGTTCATCACGTTAGCAGGTATTCATAGCATGTGGTTTAACATGTTTGATTTGGCCTACGATTACGCCCGTGGTGAAGGCATGAAACATTACGTTGAGAAAGTTCAGGAACAAGAATTTGCAGCCCTTAATCGTGGCTATACTTTCTCTTCACACCAGCAGGAAGTAGGGACGGGATATTTTGATAAAGTAACCACTATTATTCAGGGAGAAACCTCTTCTGTTACCGCATTGGCGGGATCAACAGAAGAGCAGCAATTCTAATTGAAGAGCATCCATTGATATCATTGGGGGATTCCATAAGGAATTCCCTTTTACGTGTTGGATAAGGTGACTAAATATGGAAATAGATCTTGCCCATTTAATTGCACAAACCATTTTGCAGGGATTTGATGCGCAATATGGTCGATTTCTCGAAGTCACTTCTGGCGCGCAGCAACGTTTTGAACAGGCTGACTGGCGTGCTGTACAGAAAGCGATGAAAAAGAGGATCAACTTGTATGATCACCATGTAGGTTTGGTGGTAGAACAGTTGAAACGAATTCACGGTTCATTGCAGCATGATGAAGATGATATTGCTGAGGTCAAAGCTGTTTATACCCGCTTATTACCTGATTATCCTCGTTTTGAAATTGCAGAGAGTTTTTTTAATTCGGTTTATTGTCGTTTATTTCATCATCGTAATTTAAAGCCAGAGAATCTGTTCATCTTCACTTCTCAGCCACCTTGCCGTTTTCGTTATATTTCTCGTCCACTGTCGCGGGATTTTTTCCCTGATGGCAATCTTATATCGATGTTACGAACCATCTTAAACGATTTGCCATTACGTCTTAAATGGGAAGATCTGGAGCGGGATATTGGTTACATCACACAATACTTACAACGTACATTTTCCCAGCCCGATTTATTACAGGCTACGTTCCAAATTGCCAATGAGCTGTTTTACCGTAATAAAGCAGCATGGCTGGTGGGGAAAATCAGAATAGGCACTGAGGTTTACCCATTTTTACTGCCCATTCATCACGACGAATCAGGGGGAATTTTTATTGATTCTTGTTTGACCAATCGCGATGACGCCAGCATTGTTTTTGGTTTCGCTCGTTCCTATTTTATGGTTTATGCCCCCCTGCCAGCCGCTTTGGTGGAGTGGCTGCGTGAGATCCTGCCGATGAAATCGACAGCCGAGTTATATATGGCGATTGGTTGTCAGAAGCACGGTAAAACGGAATATTACCGAGAATATCTGACGTTCATTCATTCCTCTTATGAACAGTTTACGATTGCTCCGGGTGTTAGGGGAATGGTGATGCTGGTTTTTGCGTCACCATCATTTGATCGCGTATTTAAAGTGATTAAAGATAAATTTGCACCGCAGAAAGAGGTTTCCCAGGAACGGGTTCAGGAATGCTATCGTCTGGTAAAAGAGCATGATCGGGTGGGTAGAATGGCTGATACGCAAGAGTTTGAAAATTTTGTCATTGATAAGCGCCATATCAGTTCTGAATTAATGGAGGAGTTGCAAAAAGAGATACCAGCAAAACTTGAAGATCTGGGAGACAAGATCTTGATAAAACATCTTTATATGGAACGCAAAATGATCCCTCTGAATATTTACATGGAGAATGTGAATGAGGCGCAACTTAAGGATGTAATAGAAGAATACGGCAATGCCATTAAACAATTGGCAGCCGCAAATATCTTTCCTGGCGATATGTTGTTTAAAAACTTTGGGGTCACGCGTCACGGTCGTGTGATTTTCTACGATTATGATGAAATTTGCTATATGACGGAAGTGAACTTTAGGGATATCCCTCCGCCACGTTATCCTGAAGATGAGCTGGCTAGTGAGCCTTGGTACAGCGTTGCTGTAAATGATGTTTTTCCGGAGGAGTTTCGACACTTTTTATGCACAGACAAGCGGGTACGAAGCTACTTTGAAGAAAGTCACAGTGATCTATTCAACGCTGATTATTGGCGGGCATTGCAAGAGCGTATTAAAAATGGGCATGTGGAGGATGTTTTTGCTTATCGCCGTAGACAGAGATTCAATCAACGTAATGAGTAAAATAGGAAATTACAGCTACAAACATTTATCATCGTAAAAATTAACTGTAATCAGATTCTCAATGATAAGAATGATTTTAAAAATGGAATTGGTTATTTATTTTTTCAATGCGGAAATGATGAAATAGTCAAATTCCGCATTGAAAATATTTAAATAAACAAATTACGCTTTTGCTCCAGAAATTGCGGCACGTGCCAGTTCTGTAATCTGAGCATAATCTCCTTTTTTCAATGCGTCACCCGGTACTAACCATGAGCCACCAATGCATAGAACACTATTTAACGCGAGGTAATCGCGATAGTTTTCAGGCGAAATACCACCAGTCGGGCAGAAACGTACTTGAGGGAATGGGCCAGCAATGGCTTTCAAGGCCTTAACTCCGCCATTCGCTTCTGCTGGGAAGAATTTGAAGCATTTTAAACCATAACTCATTCCCAGCATCAATTCAGAAACCGTGGAGATCCCCGGAATAAGAGGAATAGAACCCGCAGTTGCTGCTTTTAGCAGCTCGTCCGTTAATCCCGGGCTAATGGCAAATTGAGCACCCGCTTCAGTAACGGCAGCCAATTGTTCAGGATTAATGACCGTGCCTGCACCGATAATGGCTTCGGGAACTTCTTGGGCAATCAGACGAATAGCATCCAGTGCCCACTCAGTTCTTAGTGTCACCTCTAAGACACGAATTCCACCGGCAACCAACGCCTTTGCCAAAGGAACAGCGTGTTCAATCTCATTGACGACAATAACAGGAACGACTGGGCCATCGGTCAGGATATTTTCTGCGGTTGTTTTCCAATTATTCATTAGCAGTTTCTCTCGTTAAATCAGAACACAGGGGGATTTAAAATCCCTCGTCTATTAAAATGTAATGCAACATGCGCCGTGCTCTGCACCCGAAAGCTGAGTTCGCAGGGCACCAAATAGTTCACGTCCACAACCAGTGTGCGCTTCGCTTAAATCCGGTTGATATGGCATTCTTTGTGCTAATTCTTGCTCATCAACCAGAAGCATAAGTTCTCCGGTACGACCATCAACGCGGATCAAATCGCCATCTTGTACTTTTGCCAGCAATCCGCCTGTTTTTGCTTCCGGCGTAACATGAATAGCTGAAGGCACTTTGCCCGAAGCGCCGGATAAGCGCCCATCAGTGACCAAAGCTACTTTAAAGCCGCGATCCATCAGAACCCCCAAGGGTGGCATTAGTTTATGCAATTCGGGCATCCCGTTCGCTTGTGGACCTTGATAGCAGACAACCACAACACAGTCACGATCCAGTTTACCAGCCTCAAAAGCAGGTACGATATCATGTTGGCTATTGAAGACGACTGCGGGTGCTTCGATAACTTTATTCTCAGCAGGAACGGCAGAGGTTTTCATTACTGCACGACCAAGATTACCGGTCATGACTTTCGTGCCGCCGTGCTGTTCGAAAGGGGATTCGATGCTGGCAATCACATTGCTGTCCAATGAAGTCAGTGAACCTTCACGCCATACTAACTGGCCTTCATTAAGCCAAGGCTCTTGAGTATAACGCTCCAGACCAAACCCTGCGATAGTATTAACATCGCGGTGCAGTAAGCCTTTTTTCAGTAATTCTCGAATAACCAGCGCTACTCCGCCTGCCGCCTGAAATTGATTGATATCTGCCGGCCCATTTGGATAGATGCGGCATAGCAGAGGAATAACGTCTGACAATTCAGAGAAATCATCCCAATTAATGATAATCCCTGCGGCTCTTGCCATTGCGATGAGATGCATAGTCAGGTTGGTTGATCCACCGGTTGCCAGTAAGGCAATAATGCCATTGACGATCACTTTCTCATCGACCAGCAAACCTAACGGAAGATAATTACCCGAAGTTTCAGTTAAACGAGTGAGTTGACGTGCCGCCGCATCATTTAATGCTTCACGCAGTGGAGTATCAGGATGGATAAAAGAGGCACCCGGTAAATGCAGACCCATAACTTCCATCACCATTTGGTTGGAATTGGCGGTGCCATAAAAAGTACAGGTGCCGATACTATGATAAGAGGCAGCTTCGGCTTCGAGCAGTGCTTGGCGGTCAACTTTGCCTTCAGCATAAAGTTGGCGGATGCGAACTTTTTCTTTGTTTGGCAAGCCGCTGGTCATCGGTCCTGCGGGAACAAAAACAGCAGGCAAGTGACCGAATGACAGTGCAGCCATTACCAAGCCCGGTACAATTTTATCGCAGATCCCCAGATAGAGAGCACCATCAAACATATTATGAGAAAGCCCGACAGCAGCCGACATCGCAATGACATCACGGCTGAGCAGGGACAACTCCATACCGTCCTGACCTTGTGTCACACCATCGCACATCGCGGGAACACCTCCTGCGACCTGACCTACAGCCCCAACTGAACGCAAGGCGTCTTTTAATTTTTGGGGATAATCTTCATAAGGTTTGTGAGCAGAGAGCATATCGTTGTAAGAGGTGATAATGGCGATGTCATTATGCACCATATTCTTCAATGCGATTTTCTCATCGTTGTGACAGGCAGCAAAACCATGAGCCAGATTACCGCATGCCAGCTGTGCGCGATGGACGGTTTTTGAACGGGCAGCTTCAATGTGTGTTAAATACTGGCTGCGAGTCTCTTTTGATCGTTCAATAATACGTTGTGTAATACGCGCGACAGTTTCGTTGGTAGCCGTGCTGTTCTGGTTTGTAGTCATGATAATTGCTCCTGACACCACAATGGAATGTGACTATTGCTTCATTGTTACCGGTAACATTGTTAATGCAATAATCAGTGGATGCAATCAACTTTCATCGAACACACATTTATCTGTGATCTACATCAACTTTTAAAGCTGAAACGTAACAGCTTGTCAACAAAATCGCCTTTTTGGTGATATTTTGACGAAAATCACTTAATTCCACCGTATTCCCGACTGATCGCTTTTGCTGCGCGCATAACAAGAGCTCCAAGTTCAGTAACACGATCATCAGAGATGCGTGATATCGGGCCAGAGATGGAAATCGCGGCAAAGGCTTCATGATGCTCATCATAGATACAGGCGGCAATACAGCGTAACCCTAACGCATGTTCTTCATCATCAAATGAAAAACCTTGCTTGCGGATCTGCTCCAGGTTTTCGGTTAATGCTGCGGCTGTGGTACGGGTATGTTGGGTGTAAGCATGCGTTCCTTTTTTATGCAGCAATTGGAGGCGTTTTTGTTCAGACAGCGTAGAAAGCAGTGCTTTTCCTGCGCCGGAAGCATGCATCGGTAGATTGCCACCAATCGGGGCGGACATTCTCATCAACGCGTTGCATTGTACTTGATCGACAATCACAGCTTCGTATTCATCGAGGTTAAGGATGGCAAGGTTGACGGTTTCGCCGGAATCTTCCATTAACTGGCGCAATATCGGATGAACCAACACCATCAGATTGCGGCTTTGCAGAAAACTACTGCCAACCACAAATGCATGAGAAGCGATCACCCATAATCCCAAATCACCTATTTGGCGGACAAAGCCATGTTGCTGCAATGTCGTCAAAAGACGATGTGTAGTGGAGTTAGGCAAACCTGCTTGGATCGCCAAATCAGTCAAGGCAACACCAACGGGTGAATCGGAAATGTATTCCAAGAGTGTTAGCCCTCGGCTTAAAGACTGAACCTGACCGCTCGCAGCGGCACTGTTTGTTGTGACTTTAGTTTTTTTTGTGCGCTTGCTGGTAACGGCTGTGCTCATAAAAATACCCTCTGAATCATCGTCTGTTTGCAGCAATGATCGCTGCGATGAAAAATGGAACTCATTTTCGTTTTATTATTATGGACGATAAAGAGGGTAAAAACACATCCGATGAGTGTGAACTGGAAAGTGGGATTTATTTCCCACTAATTTACTTTATGAGTATTAAGTCAACTTTTCTGTTACTAAACAATTCATGCATTGGGAGGGATATAAAATAATGACATTTCGCGACAAAATGATGCCAAAAGCTGCTTTTTGCATTGTGGATTTCAATGATGTCATTGTGTTGGTGCTATAAATCAGAAAGTTAATCCCATCACTCAAGATAGGATTAACGGTATAAACGAGTATTAAGACTCAAACAAACTCCGATGCAACGTCTGGATCACCTGTTCTGCATCTTTGCCGGGAACAAGCAGGCAGACATTATGGCTGCTTGCACCACAGCTGATCATCCGAATATTAAACGACTCCAGAGCGCCAAAAATTTCTTTCCCCAGTCCTTTGGCGTGTGACAAGTCATTACCGATAATCGCCACGAGTGCCATATCTTCTTCGACTTCCACGCGGCAGAGCGTAGAAAGCTCTGTCAGCAGGGCATTGGTCAGCAGGCTGCCATTAGTGCTGGTGGAACCTGTTGTATCCAGAGTCAGGGCGATGCTCACTTCTGAGGTGGTAATCAAATCCACTGAAATATTATGCCGTGAGAGCAGGGTAAAGACTTCTGCCAGAAAACCTCGTGCATGCAGCATTTTCAGGCTATGCAATGTCAATAAGGTTTGTTTGCGACGCAAGGCCAACGCTCGGTACAGTGGTGGATTTTTCGTTTTATCACACACTATTGTACCTCCCGCTTGTGGATCTTTGCTGGAACCAACAAAGACCGGAATACCACAACGCACTGCTGGCAATAGTGTGGCGGGGTGGAGGATTTTGGCACCAAATGTCGCCATCTCCGCTGCTTCATCAAAAGCAATGGTATTGATACGTTTAGCCGTTGGGACAAGGCGGGGATCTGTTGTGTAGATGCCCGGAACATCTGTCCAGATATCAACGCGCTGTAATCCAAGCGCTTCACCCAGCAAGGCAGCAGTATAATCACTGCCACCTCGTCCCAGTGTGGTTGTGCGGCCCTTTTCTTCCCTGCCGATAAAACCCTGAGTGACGACAATGGCATTATTCAGGCGGGGATGAAGGTGTTCCATCGCCAAAGAATGAAGTCGGGAAGTATCAGGCTCTGCGCGACCAAAGTTATCGCTGGTTCGCATGATCCGGCGGATATCAAACCATTCTGCGTCAGTATTGCGTTGCCGCAGCAATTCTACAAACAGCAAAGTAGACATGACTTCACCGTGGCTAACTAATTCATCTGTCAGCGCTTCTGAGGTAGCGAGCGATGAGGCTTCTGATAACGTTGCGATATTTTCCAGCAGGCGATCAATTTCTTCGTAGATTACGTCTGGTTCATTCAATTGCTCAATAATGGCATATTGAATATCACGGATCTGTTTCAGGTAACTCTCCCGTTTATCGCTGTTGCAGCCTGCCGCCAACGCAACCAGCAAATTAGTCACGCCAGATGAGGCTGACAGAACGACTACGCGGACATTTGCGTTTGCCAAAATAATATCAGCACAGTTATTCATGGCATCAAAATTTGCCACACTAGTACCACCAAATTTTGCTACAACATATTGCGAGTCAGGAGATGAAACAGCACACATGGATGATAACCTTTTGTTCGGAGAGTAGACTTTTAGAAATATAGGGTTAAATGCACTGAGTCAATGTTTGCTAATTAAGCATAAATAATTTTCATGATGGAAATGGAATTATCGTTTTTGCCTATCTCAACAATTAGGGCTGGAAATCATTGCCTATTTTGACCAATATCAGTAATTACAAGGAAAGGGGAACTAAACACAGAATTAACCCGTTACAATCTGTGCATTCCCATTGTTTATCGACAGTTGATAGAGAGTATCATCCATGAAAAACATCAACCCTAGCCAGACTGAAGCTTGGAAAGCATTGCAACAACATTTTGAGCAGATGAAAAATGTTCATTTGCGGGAACTGTTTGAACAGGATAAAGAGCGTTTTACAGCATTTTCTGCGACATTTGATCAGCAAATCTTGGTGGATTATTCCAAAAACCGCATTACCACTGAAACATTGACAAAATTACAGGCGCTGGCACAAGAAACAGATTTGAGCAGCGCAATTCGCAGTATGTTCTCCGGTGATAAAATTAATCGTACCGAAGATCGAGCTGTGTTACACATCGCCCTGCGTAATCGCAGCAATACTCCGATTATTGTGGATGGGGAAGATGTGATGCCGCAAGTCAATGCGGTACTGGCAAAAATGAAATCCTTCAGTGAACGCATTATCGGTGGTGAATGGAAAGGTTATACCGGTAAAGCCATTACTGACGTGGTAAATATCGGTATTGGTGGTTCCGATCTTGGCCCGTATATGGTGACTGAAGCACTGAAAGCGTATAAAAATCATCTGAATATGCACTTTGTTTCCAATGTTGACGGAACCCATATTGCAGAGACGCTAAAAAATCTGAATCAAGAAACGACTTTGTTCCTGATTGCTTCCAAGACTTTTACCACGCAAGAAACCATGACCAATGCGCATTCTGCGCGTGACTGGTTCCTGCAAAGTGCCGTTGATGAAGCGCATGTGGCGAAACATTTTGCAGCACTATCGACGAACGAACAGGAAGTCAGCAAATTTGGTATCGATCCCCAGAACATGTTTGAATTCTGGGATTGGGTCGGAGGGCGTTATTCGCTCTGGTCTGCGATTGGTTTATCTATTGCTCTTTCCATTGGCTATGACAATTTCGAACAGTTGCTGAGCGGTGCTCATGCAATGGATAAACACTTTGAACAGACTGCCTTTGAACAGAACATTCCTGTTTTATTGGCGTTGATTGGCATCTGGTACAACAATTTCTTTGGCGCAGAAACTGAAGCGATTCTGCCATATGATCAATACATGCATCGCTTTGCTGCTTACTTCCAGCAAGGCAACATGGAATCAAACGGCAAGTACATCGATCGCAATGGTAACCCAGTGAATTATCAAACCGGACCAGTTATCTGGGGAGAGCCGGGCACGAATGGGCAACATGCGTTTTACCAGCTTATTCATCAGGGAACCAAGCTAATTCCTTGTGATTTTATCGCTCCGGCAATCAGCCATAATCCCATTAGCGATCATCACAGCAAACTGTTATCCAATTTCTTCGCGCAAACAGAAGCGCTGGCATTTGGTAAAACTCAGGCGCAAGTGGAAGCAGAATTTGTGGCGGCAGGAAAAAGTGCTCAGGACATGGAGAGTGTGGTGCCATTCAAAGTATTTGAAGGTAACCGCCCGACTAATTCCATTTTATTGCGCGAAATTACGCCATTTAGTTTAGGGGCACTCATTGCTCTGTATGAACATAAGATCTTTGCTCAAGGCGCAATTCTGAATATTTTCTCCTTTGATCAATGGGGCGTAGAATTGGGTAAACAGTTGGCGAACCGTATTCTGCCGGAATTGCACGATGCAGAAGCCGTGAATAGTCATGACAGCTCTACAAATGCCCTGATTAACCGATTCAAAGAATGGCGTTAATCTGACTCTTTGTTTTATTTGATTTACCTTCCCTTAATAAATGTTGTTATTGAGGGAAGTTTTTTTATGATTTCCATAATTTGTTATCAACTTTTTATTTTCTTGGTCTGCAACATGATATCCTCATTCCCCATTCGTTGTACTATCGGGGAAATTGATATTCCCCGTAGTGGGAAAATGACATGACAGATGACTCAATATTAACTTCGACCCCTATCCACTGGTTTTCGACCGATGAATCCGACCTTCCTGAAAATATTTTAGATTGGTTGATAGAAGTTGGTTCAATGACACGCCGTTTCGAACAACATTGTCAGCAGGTTTCAGTCGCTCCTTTTAGGGAATGTTTCGTCACAGCAGAAGAGTTAGGTGATGAAAGTGAGTGCTTACCTGAAAGTGAAAAATATTGGTTGCGTGAAATTATCTTGTATGGGGATAACATTCCGTGGCTTTTGGGTCGTACCGTTATTCCGGCTGAAACACTCACTGGCCCAGATAGAAAATTAGTCGATGTGGGAACTGTTCCCCTCGGACGCTATCTTTTTAGTGGTAATAATCTGACGCGGGATTATATTCAAATAGGCCAGCAGGAGCATCGTTGGGTACGCCGTTCTCTATTGAGACTATCCGGTAAGCCACTGCTGCTTACAGAGGTTTTTCTTCCAGAATCACCTGCATATAAAATTAACAGCACAAAAAGGGAGAAATAGATTGGAGGTCAGCATGACGCAGAATAAATGGCGTGCTTATTGCCGTTTAATGCGTATCAATAAACCGATTGGCGCATTATTACTACTATGGCCGACATATTGGGCCTTGTGGATTGCCGCAAAAGGTATGCCGAATTTGCACATCTTGTTAGTATTTACTATCGGTGTATTTTCCATGCGTGCCGCAGGATGCTGCATTAATGATTTTGCAGATAGAAAATTTGATGGATATGTAGAACGGACAAAATCCCGTCCTCTTCCTAGTGGCGACATCACCGAAAAAGAAAGCAAAATCTTGTTTGCCACCCTGGTACTTATCTCTTTTGCACTGGTTCTGACACTGAATAAAATGACCATTGCACTGTCGGTCGTGGGCTTAGTGTTGGCGTGGGCTTATCCTTTCGTCAAACGAGTGAGTCATCTGCCACAAGTTGTATTAGGCGCAGCCTATGGTTGGTCAATCCCGATGGCATTCGCCGCAGTAAGTGAGTCCTTACCTTTAGAATGCTGGCTGCTATTTTTGGCTAATATTATCTGGTCAGTGATTTATGATACACAATACGCAATGGTTGATCGTGATGATGACCTGAAAATCGGTGTGAAATCGACCGCCGTACTCTTTGGGCGCTTTGATAAACTGATTATTGGTATCCTGCAATTCATCATGTTGAGCATTCTGGTATCGGTTGGCTGTATGGTCAATCTGGGAGGAATGTATTACTGGACGATATTGCTGGCAGTAGCACTGTTTGTTTATCAACAGAAATTGATTGCAGGCCGGGAAAGATCATTTTGCTTCCAAGCATTTATGAATAATAACTACGTTGGTCTTATTTTATTCCTTGGTATCTTTTTCAGTTATGTCTAGCATAACGGGCGGTATTCCCGCCCGTTAACCCTCTGAGATTCAGCGCAACATCATTATTCCTGCTCTTTTGCCTGTTCAGGGTCATTTTGCTCTGGAGGCATACTGACACTTTCAATTGTCAGGCGAATTTCAGGTGACATCAAATCACTCAGCACATGGTAGAGTTCCTGAGCACTGGTCGTAATCATATCGCCGCTGTCTTGAATATATCCTTCTTCGCGCAGCGTATTGACTGAGCTGGCGAACACGGCTTTGTCAAAGAACTCGGGGGCATTGATACCATGTAGTACGGACAAACGTTGTGCCAGCATTCTACTCTCTTTTTCCAGTACACCACGGCTGATTTCCGGGGTGGCATTCAATAAAGAGAGCGTAATGGCATAGCGTTGCAGAGTTTCCCTGATACCGGCTGCCAGCAATTGCAGCGGGCGAATACGGGCAGGATTCAGTACCAGCATATCTTGTTCTTTATTACAGATAAGGTACTGACGTGCCAATTCATCAATCAGGGTATTGACGACATCGGGAAGCGTTTCCTTGTTGTAACGCATGAACAATTCCTGCTTAAGTAGTGGATAAATCAGCTCTACTTGTCTGAGCAGTTCACTACGACTAATGCGACGGTGGTGCATCACAATGCTGGCAATCAAGGATGGAAGAATCAACAAGTGCTGGATATTGTTGCGATAATAAGTCATCAGCACTGCGATTTCTCGAGGCAGAATAATAATATCTCCCAGACTGTCTTTTTCCACTTCGAACTTATTCATCAGCAAGGCATGTTCCAGCAACTCTTCTGCTGTTTTGTTCGGCACAGTGATATCGTCAGTGTAAGGCACATTTCGCAGTAATTGCAGATAGCAATCCAACTGTTCAATAAGCTGTTCACGAGTAAGTGCCCGCTGACGTGACGAAAGCAATGCTGTGGTGCATAAATTGATAGCATTGGCTGCGGCGGCATTATTGATATTGACCATAATATTACCAGCCAGCTTGCTGACTGTTGGATTCAGCCAGCTAGGACGTTGGGATTCTATCGGGTCAATAGAATCACGCCACTCAGGAACATGGTGGTTAAGGTACTGTATCAACGGGATTGGCTCACCAAAGTTCACGTAACCCTGCCCCAGATTACGCAATTTGCGCAAGCCACGCACCATTTGGAAAAAACCTTCTTTTTCTTTGGTTGCACCGCGTAGTTCTTTGGCGTAAGTCGCAACTTCCATCACATGCTCGTAACCGATATAGATTGGCACAATAGTGATTGGGCGAGATTCACCACGTAACATCGCCTGTAAGGTCATAGAAATCGTACCCGTTTTCGGGTCAAGTAAACGACCAGTACGGGAACGACCACCTTCGACAAAGTATTCCACCGAATAGCCACGGACAAACAACTCACCGAGGTATTCACGGAAGATCGTCGAATAGAGTTTATTGCCTTTAAAAGTACGGCGGATAAAGAACGCACCAAGACGACGGAATATCGGGCCGGCAGGCCAGAAATTCAGGTTAATGCCCGCTGCAATGTGCGGTGGAACCAACCCTTGGTGATAAAGCACATAAGAGAGCAGGAGATAATCCATATGGCTGCGGTGGCATGGAACATAAACCAGTTCATGACCATCCTGAGCCAATTGGCGAACGCGTTCAGCATTGTGAACATTGATGCCTTGATATAAACGGTTCCACGTCCAACTCAAAACGCGGTCGGTTAAGCGCACTGTTTCATAAGAAAAATCAGCAGCAATCTCTTCCAACATATTGATGGCGTTCTGTTTCGCCTTTTCAGGAGAAATTTTCTTGCTACGGGCTTCATCTGCAATCGCTTTTTCTATTGCTTTTGATGTCAGTAACTTTTTGAACAAATCCTGTCTGGCAGGCAAACGAGGCCCAACAGCAGCCAGACGTTGACGGGAATAGTGTATCCGCGCAACACGGGTAAGTTTATTGGCGATGATATTATCCGTACCATGTTCGTCAGCCATGTGGCGTAGAGAAACCGGCGTGGAGAAACGCACAAAACTATCTCGCCCAAGCCACAGAATGGCAAAAAACTTCTGAACACCATTCAGCAGGCGTAATTGTGGCGCAGTATTAACTTCTTGCCCTTGCCCTTCACGCCCCGGAGAGCGACCAAACATCACGGAAACAGGCACCATCTGAATATTCAAATCAGGATTATTGCGATGCAGATCCAGATATGAGTGAAAAATTTTCACAGATTCATGTTTTGGTGCATAGCAACTGAATACACGTGGACCGTTATCAATAAAAACACAACTAGGAAGTTGCGTGTCACCTATTTCCAAAGAATTCAACGGATCCGGCAGATCTTGCGCCAGACATTGTTGACGCAGGGTCAATAAGTCTGTTTTTGAATGATACGGTAGCACGTACAAAATAGGCCGAGTCGTATCAAGACGCAGCTCTGCAATGGGATCCGTAGGGATGAGTTTACTTTTGACTAATAATTTTAGTGGTAAATTCAATAACTTATAATATATTTTACGCCAACCTGACATAACTGCTTTAAGCCTCTTGTTAGCAACGGGTCGCAAGGATACCAGAAACAGATTTTGAGATCTGTGGAAATAAGACAATAATAAGAGCTAAAAGTTATATAACCATACAATAAATAAGTTTTTTAAAGAAAATTCTTATGGCAAATCAATCTACGGGTTTAACCCGAATCATTAAAGCGGCTGGATATTCGGCGAAAGGTATCAAAGCGGCATGGCGAAATGAAGCGGCGTTCCGACAGGAGGCAATCGCGTCTATATTTGCAGTCATAGTCGCATTTTCTTTAGATCTTGGCCTATTCGAGAGACTCCTGCTTATCAGCTCTGTCATGCTGGTCATTATTGTTGAGATCCTTAATAGTGCCATAGAAGCGGTAGTGGACCGCATTGGCAGCGAATATCATGAATTATCGGGCCGGGCGAAAGATATGGGTTCAGCAGCAGTATTCCTGACTATACTTCTGGCGCTGTTTATCTGGGGAATGCTCCTTTGGTCGCATTTCATGCGCTGATATGATGTGTTTATCATCAAAACACGTTATTTAGCTGCTTTTACGTGCTGACCGGTTCCCAATTCGAATTTAGCTGTATATACTCACAGCTGGACTGTATAAACAAACAGGGGGCGAAATGAAAGCATTAACTGCCAGGCAGAAGCAAGTCTATGACTTGGTGCGTGACCATATTTCGCAAACGGGTATGCCACCAACACGTGCTGAAATTGCAGCACGTCTTGGTTTTCGTTCACCTAACGCGGCAGAAGAGCATTTAAAAGCACTGGCGCGTAAAGGGGTGGTAGAGATTATCTCTGGTGCATCCAGAGGTATCCGTTTGCTTCTCGAAGAAGAAGATAATACGGGATTACCGTTAATCGGTCGTGTTGCAGCTGGCGAACCATTGCTGGCTCAGGAACACATCGAAAGTCACTATAAGGTTGATCCTGAATTATTTAAACCAAGCGCTGATTTTTTGTTGCGTGTTAAAGGAATGTCCATGAAAGACATCGGAATTATGGACGGAGATTTACTTGCTGTACATAAAACACAGGATGTTCATAACGGACAAGTTATAGTTGCGCGCATTGAAGATGAAGTGACAGTAAAACGCTTAAAACAAACAGGCAACAAAATTGAGTTGATTGCTGAAAATCCAGAATTTGAACCCATTGTTGTTGATTTAAGCGAGCAGAGTTTCACCATTGAAGGATTGGCAGTAGGCATTATTCGTAACGGGGACGGGTTCTGATTGTAAAAACGGATAATTGTACTTTGCCATTCTGGGGCGGTCATTTCTCACAGTACCCGTAAACCCGAGTTCAACGGGAACTTGATAATATATCAACCATGACCGCCTCACTGCCTTATAAGGCTTCAAGTATTTCGTCTTATTTCTTTTTCTTATTTCTTTTTATTTTCTTCAACCGGATGAGGGTGCTGGCATGTATCGCGTTCCGTACAGGAATCGATCTCATGACAGGAAGAGCATAAGCCGTGGATTTCTATCACACTATTCCGCAGATGAAAGCCTGTTCCTTGTGCTAACTGTTGAATAGTAGATTCAATATCTTTCGCGTTCTTTTCGGTCACTGAACCGCAATCTTCACAGATAAACATAGCCGAAGTATGGCAGGGTTCTTCAAAATGATGGCAGAGAACATAACTGTTTGTCGATTCTATTTTGTGGATAAAACCTTGTTCCAACAGGAATTCCAATCCACGGTAAACTGTTGGTGGCTTAGCTTGCGGCTCAACTTCTCGTAACAGATCAAGTAAATCATAAGCACTGATTGCGCTGGGTTGTTCCGTAATTAAACGAAGAATTTGCAGGCGCTGAGGTGTCAAACGAACCCCTCTTGACAGACAAATAGTCTCAGCCTGTGCCAGTAAATTTTTTTGATTGATAGTTTTCATACACCTCTCACACCTACACGATGCTAATGGCTTTAATGTTATCACGTTTTTTGGCTTGAGAGTGGAACCCACGTAATGCTCAGAGAATATATCCCAGAAGCAGAAATAGAGAATTTGATGAGAATTTGGATAGATGAAATGAAGTAGGGGAATACCCAATTGCACGGTAAGGAGTGGACGATTCCTGTTTAAGTGAATCGATCTTTGATCGAATATTGATTTATTGTTGTGCATAAAAAGTAAAAAAGACAGCGGATTTTAAAATCTGCTGTCTTTATGAAAATGTCTTTTATTTGGAAAATATACCTTTAAAGGGATTCCAGCTATCGTCCCCTTTTACTTCTTTTAAATAGTAAGAATAATTTGCTGAGAACCCATACAATATTGCAAATCCAGCTCCTAATCCATTCCAAATAGCATCTGATAATTCATAGCCCACCATCTCTTCAGTAATTCCTATTGCTATAGCCACTGCAAAGATCATTCCTAATAAGGCCAGTCCTTTTTTCCATAATCCAAGAATTAAAAAGTAAAAAATACCAAAGAAAACGGCAAAGAAATTCATGCTTATTTTTATACGCTTAGAAAAAGTGACTTTTCTAAGCGCTTCTTGGTGTCCTTTAGAAGAAGGACACCCATTTTTTTCAAAAAATTCAAAACGTTCTTGCCATTTTTCAGAATACTTAGATGAATCCATTTTCTTTCCTTAATAGTGATGGTATCTAATAAAGGCTAGATACAATAATTATTGTTAATAACAATACCAGTAGAAAAAATCATTAAGCAGAGCAATTTATAATTGATATTTTATTACTGATTTATAGGTTTTTTTTATTTTTCCAATTGTAATGTGTTGGATAAACACACTTTTATTGATGTTTCAGTAAGGTATTCTATCTGTCCATGATTTTTACAGCCAGAAATTTTCGGTAAAAAGAACAAATATTCAAACACGATAAAAATTTCCTCACACTTTTCCCACTAGCTGCCATAATTAAATTAGGAAAATTGTGTGCAATTGTATGCGTTTTTCTTTGAGTTTAGTGACACCTTCATCGTGCTGATTAATACCATTGCTGTGTGTAATCAGCCCAATTAATTTTCTCAAAATTATGTGCTGTTATGACGAACTCAAATTTTTCTCGAACCGCTGCTTTTATCTGGTCAGTTGCTGATTTGCTTCGTGGTGACTTCAAACAATCTCAATATGGGCGGGTGATCTTGCCATTTACGCTGCTCCGTCGGTTGGAATGCGTACTGGAACAGAGTAAAGATGCAGTTGTTGCTGAATACGAACGTATTAAGCCTATGAAGCTACTGGAAGAGGCACAGGAGAAATTCTTATTTCGTGCAGTCAATGGATTAGCTTTCTTTAATATCTCACCAATGAATCTTGGCAAGATGGGGCAAAATGGCATCAAAGATAACTTAGAGAATTACATACAGTCGTTTTCCAAGGATGCACGTGAAATTTTTGAACATTTTAATTTTTATGAATTTATTGGCTTATTGGATGAGGCTAACTTGCTTTACAAGATAGTGAAAAAATTTGCTACAACACCTCTCAGTCCCGATGTGGTTTCTAATCATGAAATGGGCTTGATATTTGAAGAGTTAATCCGCCGCTTTGCAGAAAGTTCCAATGAAACAGCAGGGGAACACTTTACCCCGCGTGATATTGTAGATCTAACAACATCGCTTGTTTTTACTGGAGATGAAGACAGTTATACACCAGGTTCAATTAGAACAATTTATGATCCTACCGCTGGAACGGGTGGATTCCTGTCTGCGGGTATGGAATATGTTCTGAAAGGTAGTCCATTAGCGAGGATGGTTGCTTTTGGTCAGGAATTAAATCCTGAATCCTATGCGATTTGTAAAGGGGATATGCTGATTAAAGGTCAGGATGTCAGCCGTATTAAATTGGGCAATACTTTATCTAATGACCAACTACCAGCCGATAAATTCGACTATATGCTGTCAAATCCGCCATTTGGTGTGGATTGGAAAAAGATAGAAGAAGACATCAAAAGTGAACATGCTGTAAAAGGTTTTGATGGTCGTTTTGGTGCGGGATTACCACGTGTTTCTGATGGTTCTTTGCTATTTCTGATGCATCTGCTCAGCAAAATGCGTGATCTTCGTTTTGTTGATGGTAGAGCTATTGAGGGTAGTCGTATCGGCATTATCCTTAATGGTTCACCACTGTTTACGGGCAGTGCAGGCAGTGGCGAAAGTGAAATTCGTCGCTATATTCTGGAAGCTGATTTACTTGAAGCGATTGTCGCCTTGCCGACCGACATGTTCTACAACACGGGCATTGCAACTTACGTGTGGATACTGAGTAATAAAAAAGTGCCAGAACGTAAAGGTAAAGTGCAACTGATTAATGCTACAAACCTGAGCAGCAAAATGCGTAAGTCTCTGGGTTCAAAACGTCATTATCTTACCGATGAAGCAATCCGGGCCATTACACTTAATTACGGTCAGTTTGAAGAAGCTGATACTCAGATCCAAGATGGTGCTACCGATAGTCAAAAGCCTTTTGCGAGCAAAATCTTTGAAACCTACGCTTTTGGTTATCGCCGTTTAACCATTGAACGCCCCTTACGTTTGTCTGCGCAAATTACCGATCAAGCGGTGGAATCACTGCGTTTTGCACCAAAACCATTTAATGCGGCGATGTCTGCTATTTATGAAGCATTTGGCTCGGAATGGACTGCAGAGACTTATGGCTCTTTGAATAAAGTAGAAGACAAAATCCGCGCAATGGTCAAACGGAATTTCCCGGAACTTAAAGAGAAACAGATCAAAGATCTATTGGATAGCAAAATATGGTTATTCCAGAAGTCATTACTGGAAAAGGCGCGAAAACTGCAAAGTATTATTGGATCAGAGCAGTTTAATGATTTTAACCAGTTTGAGCAGGTTCTTAAGGATGCGCTTAAAACAGCAGGTATCAAACTTGATACCAAAGAGAAAAAGCAATTCATTGATGCGATTACGTGGAAAAATCCAGAGGCTGAGCCTGTGATTGCCAAAGTATTAAAAGAAAAAGCCCAGCCACTTTATGGTGCATTTAACTACCAAGGTAAAGTCGTTGAATTACAACAGGATGGTGATTTGCGTGATAACGAAAATGTGCCACTTGATCCAGCAACGACGACAACACAGTTAATTGAAGATTACTTTAAACGTGAAGTACAACCGCATGTTGCTGATGCCTGGATCAATGCGGATAAGCGCGATGAAAAAGAGGGTGAAATCGGCGTAATCGGGTATGAAATTCCCTTTAACCGCTATTTTTATGTCTATCAGCCACCGCGTGACCTTGCAGCCATTGATGCCGATTTGGATAAAGTCAGTGCCGAGATTATGAAACTGCTGCAAGAGGTGCATTCGTAATGAGTAAGTATCAGGCGTATCCGGAATATAAGGACTCTGGGGTTGAATGGTTGGGATATGTACCCAGTCACTGGAAGCTAACTCAAGTAAAATATGGCTATAATATTACATTAGGCAAGATGTTGCAGAAATCACCTAAATCCAGTGTTGATATACTCAGGCCATACCTTAAAGCTCAAAATATACAGCCAAATGGTATTAATCTATCAAAAGTAGATCAAATGTGGTTTTCTCCTGAAGAGTGCAAGAACTTATTACTTCTTCCTGGAGATGTATTAGTGAGTGAAGGTGGCGATGTTGGGAGATCTGTTCTCTGGAATAATGAAATTGCAGAATGTTACATCCAGAATGCGATTAATCGAGTAAGAACTGTCAATGATAATAGTACAAAATTCTTTAATTATTGGATAACTTACTTAAAGGCCTCAGATTATATTAATGTTCTCTGTAATAAAGCTACAATCGCTCATTATACAGCAGAAAAGCTCAAAGCATCGCCATTGCTGTTACCAATGGTGAATGAACAAGAACAAATAGCCGATTTCCTCGATCATGAAACAGCAAAAATAGACACTTTGATTGAAAAACAACAACAACAACTAATTAAGTTACTCAAAGAAAAACGCCAAGCAGTAATTAGCCATGCTGTGACTAAAGGGCTGAACCTTGATGTGCCAATGAAAGATTCTGGTGTGGAGTGGTTGGGGAATGTGCCAACGCATTGGAATATCACGAGAATAGGATTCCATACTTTAAAAATTGGTAGTGGCAAAACACCAAAAGGCGGTGCTGAAATCTACCAAGAGGATGGAGTGTTGTTTTTGCGTAGTCAGAATATTTATGATGATGGTTTACGCATAGGAAAATCAGAAAGTGTCTTCATTTCGGAGAATATACATGAGGAGATGAAGGGAACAAAAGTTTATGGGGGAGATATTCTGCTAAATATTACTGGTGGTTCAATTGGTCGAAGTTGTTTGGTACCTAAAAATTTTATAGAAACTAATGTAAATCAACACGTTTGCATCATAAGGATGCCAAAATCGTTGAGTGAATACGTATCGCTTGTAATGAAGTCTGTATCAATTAAAGAACAAATAGTATCTATACAGACAGGTGGAAATAGAGAAGGGTTGAATTTTGAACAGATATCTAAGTTTGTTTTTTGTTTGCCTTCTGAAAAAGAGAGAATTTCATTAATAAAATATATTCATTTCGTACTTAAAAAATTTGATAGTCTCGAAAGTAAAGCTAATGAGGTAATTCGATTGATGCAAGAACGCCGCACCGCCCTAATCTCCGCCGCAGTTACAGGCAAAATTGATGTTCGTCATTGGCAAGCACCCGTTACCCACCAAGCAAGCAATCACTCAGCATATCAAAGCCATTTATGCAGGCATGATTTGTCAAAAGTAAGCTAAACAAAAAACCAAGCAGGAATACGATAAATACCGCCGGATCAAAGGTATACATCCTTCTCGGGTTGATAAAGATTTAGCGGATGAATTGAAACTTCTAAGTGATAAACAAAGTAAAAAGTAATCAGTGATGAACGTTTATTAATTGTCTACAGGACTGAAAGAGTAAATACAAAACAATGAAAGACGTAACGCAGGAAAGGACTTTTCAAGCCGATATTATTTCCCAAATGGTGAGCAATGGCTGGGTACAAGGTAAACCGGAAGGCTATAGCCGTGAATCAGCACTGTATGAGCAAGATGTATTGATTTTTGTTCAGCAAACTCAACCTAAAGAATGGGAAAAGTTCTGCAAAGTTTTTCCTGTCGATTCTGAACGTCACTTTTTAGCCGCATTGGTTGCTCAGCTTAAGAAGGCGGATATCAATGCCACCGATAGAGCTTCACGTACCTATGGTACTTTGGGTGCATTGCGCCACGGCTTAAAAATCCGAAATGCCCGTTTTTCTCTGTGCCAGTTTAAACCAGAACATGCCCTTAATCCTGATACATTGGCGCGTTACCAGCAGAATATCTGCCGTATTGTACCGGAATTGGTCTATAGTCCTTATGCAACGAAAGAGCATTTAGATCTCACCGGAAAACAAGCCAAAAAGTGGCGTATTGATCTGGTTTTGTTTATCAATGGGTTGCCTGTTTCGACATTAGAACTGAAATCAGAATTTAAACAGGCGGTAGACAGTGCAATTGCACAGTATAAGAACACACGACGACCGAAAGACCCGGCCACCAAAAAATTAGAACCCCTGTTGGCTTTTAAACGTGGTGCGTTGGTGCATTTTGCTGTCAGCCAGTATGAAGTCTATATGACAACAAGACTGGCAGGTGAAGAGACTTTTTTCTTACCCTTTAATAAAGGTACGCACGATGGCGGTGCAGGTAATGATATTCCTGATGATCCAAATCGTTATGCCACTGATTATCTTTGGAATGAAGTTTTAACTCCGGATAATTTACTGAATATCATTGGATGCTTTGTTCATCTACAAATTGAAGAAAAAGAAGATGAACAGGGATATAAGTCTAAAAGAGAGACGCTGATTTTCCCGCGTTATCATCAATGGGATGTGGTGACAAAGTTGATTAATGCGGCAGTTAAAGAGGGTATAGGCAATAAATACCTGATTCAACACAGTGCAGGCTCAGGTAAATCCAACTCTATTGCATGGACAGCACACCAATTATCTACTTTGCATGATGTACAAGGTGACAAACAGTTTCACTCGGTCATTGTGATCACAGACCGGACTGTTTTAGATGATCAGCTACAAGAAACTATCTATCAATTTGAACATAAAGACGGTGTTGTTGAGCGTATCAGCAATAAAAAAAGGGATGGTTCAAAATCAGAAAAATTGGCTACTGCGTTAGAAACCTCACGATCAATCATTATTGTTACCATCCAAACTTTTTCGTTTGTGCTTGATGCAATTGAGAACAGCACAAGTCTGAAAGAACGTCGTTATGCAGTAATTGCTGATGAAGCCCATTCATCACAAACTGGTTTGGCAGCCGCTGAATTAAAAAAAGCGCTGATGAAGAAAGAAGCGGAGGATGTTGAACCTTCTTCGGAAGATGCTATTAACGCAATGATAGCAGCTCGTTCCGGTAGTCTTAATATCAGTTATTATGCTTTCACCGCAACACCAAAGGCTAAAACCATAGAATTATTTGGTCGTCGTCCCAATCCAGACTTGCCTGCTTCAAAACAGAATAAACCTGAGGCCTATCATATTTATTCAATGCGCCAAGCCATCGAAGAAGGATTTATTCTTGATGTCCTGAAAAATTACACCAATTACAAGGTAATTTATCAATTGGCGCAAAAGGTTGAAGCGAAGGACAAAGAAGTAGACGCTGGTAAAGCCAAAGTCAAACTCAGCCATTGGGTGCGGCTGCATGATTACAATATTTCACAAAAAGTGAAAGTGATTGTGGAACATTTTAAAAAGAATGTCATTCACCTGTTGAGTGGCCAAGCAAAAGCGATGGTTGTTACCCGTTCTCGTAAGGAAGCCGTACGCTATAAGTTGGCATTTGATAAATACGTGGCTGAAAATGGTTATTCATCCATTAAAGCAATGGTCGCCTTTTCTGGTGAAGTAGAGTTTGATTCGAGTGACCCCGATAGCTCTATGTTGCTTGATCAAAAATTTACGGAACGGGGGATGAATCCAAACCTAAAAGGCCGGGAGATGCGTAAAGCCTTTGATAGTGATGACTATCAAGTGCTATTGGTCGCAAATAAATTCCAAACGGGTTTTGATCAACCAAAGTTATGCGCCATGTATGTGGATAAAAAGTTAGCAGGAGTGGAATGTGTCCAGACTCTTTCACGTTTAAATCGGACTTACCCGGGAAAAGCCGAATCAGGCACATTTGTTTTGGATTTCTTTAACGAACCGCAGGATATTCTGGATGCTTTCCAGCCTTATTACCAAGTGGCAGAATTAGGGGATGTTTCTGATCCTGACAAGATATTTGATTTATTTGAAAAACTGCGTAGCAGCGGTATTTTTCAGTGGTCTGAAGTGGAGCAATTTATCGAGGCTTTCTTCACTAAAAATAAGTCTCCTGCTGCGATAAGCAATATTTGCAAGCCTGCGGTAGAACGTTGGCAGAAGCGCTACAGTTCAGCAATACAGGCTTATGTTAAAGCCAAAGAAATGTCTGAGCGTACAAAGAAAACTAATGATGCGGTATTAATCGCCAATGCTGAAAACAGTCTTAAAGATTGTACGAAAGAAAAAGATCGTCTTGAAATCTTCAAAAAAGATTTAGGCAGTTTTACCCGTTTTTATGAATTTATGTCACAAATTGTCGATTATGATGATAGAGAACTGGAAAAACTCAGTCTTTACGCGCGTCATCTGCGTCCGTTGCTGCGTGAAAAAGTCGTTGCGGAAGATGAGATCGATCTCAACAACGTCGTTATGAGTCACTATCGTGTATCGAAGATACGTCAGCAAGACCTTCAACTACAAGAAAATAGCGCTGAATATAAACTCCAGCCAAGCAATGACATTGGAACTGCCAAACCTAAAGACAAAAAAGAAGAGTTATTATCCCTTATTATTGAGCGGTTAAATGAAGTTTTTATTACGGATAATCTGACCATCAAGGACATGATTAACTATGCTTTCACCGTGCGGGATAAACTGACCGAAAACGAAACGGTAATGAGTCAAATAGCGAATAACACGCGTGAACAGGTGATGTTAGGCGATTTTCCCCAAGCGATTGATGATGCAATCCTGAGCAGCAGCACAGCACATCAAAATCAGATGATGCAGCTTCTTTCTGATCCAGAAAAAACCCGTCAATTCTCACAGGTTATTTTTGATATGTTGAGTATAGGTAAATAACGTCTCATCACTAATGGCATCATCACTAATAGCATCATCAATGCGAGGTCGTTGCACTATGTTATAATCGGTCATTACTCACCTCTAAAGACGCCAGTTCACCACTTTCAATGGTGTACTGGATGGCGTACCGATAAACTGAAAATAGCCTAAAATGCACGAAAATAAAGAATTTAATTATATTTCTGAAAATGGCGAAAAAGCCTATAAATTCAAACCCTCCCGCTTCTCCGTTGCGCCCATGTTGGACTGGACTGACCGTCATTGCCGTTATTTCCATCGCCTGTTGAGTAAAGAAGCTTTGCTTTACACAGAAATGGTGACGACAGGCGCGATTATTCATGGCAAAGGGGATTATCTGGCTTATAACGAACATGAACATCCACTGGCATTGCAGTTGGGCGGCAGCGATCCTCAGGCATTGGCTCAATGTGCCAAGATTGCGCAGGATCGGGGTTATGATGAAATCAATTTGAATGTCGGTTGTCCTTCTGATCGCGTGCAGAATGGTCGTTTTGGTGCTTGTCTGATGGGAGACGCAATGCTGGTGGCCGATTGTGTTAAGGCGATGCAGGATGTAGTTGATATCCCTGTTACCGTCAAAACCCGCATCGGGATTGATGAGCAAGATAGCTACGAGTTTTTGTGCGATTTCATCAATACTGTCGTGAAAAATAGCGATTGCGATAATTTTGTTATCCATGCGCGCAAGGCATGGTTGTCCGGTCTGAGCCCAAAAGAAAACCGTGAAATTCCGCCTTTGGATTACCCTCGTGTCTATCAGTTGAAGAAAGATTTCCCTCAACTGACGCTTTCTATCAACGGTGGCATTAAGTCACTGGAAGAAGCAAGGCAACACTTGCAGTATGTGGATGGCGTGATGATTGGGCGAGAAGCTTATCAAAACCCCTCTATTCTGGCACAAGTAGATAGTGAGTTGTTTGATCAGAAAGCACCAGTAACGAATACGATTGATGCGATTAAGGCACTTTACCCTTATATCGAACAGGAATTATCAAAAGGCACTTATTTAGGGCATGTCACCCGCCATATCTTGGGAATATTTCAAGGTATCCCCGGTGCTCGTCAATGGCGCCGTCACTTGAGTGAAAACGCTCATAAACCGGGTGCTGATATTATGGTAATTGAAAAAGCGTTGGAAATGGTGACTGAGCGGATGTAATCCGCCCAGATTGTGCGGCATTACGGAATAAGTAAACTGGAGCCGTGAGTGGCGCGGCTTTCCAGTGCCTGATGCGCTTTTACCGCTTCGCTCAATGGGAACTTCTGGTTTTCTGGTACGTTCACATTGATTTTTCCGCTGGCGATCAAATCAAACAGAGCCTTGCTGGCTTCATTTAATTCTTCCCGGGTGGTGATATAGCCGTTAATAGCAGGTCGGGTGACAAACAGAGAACCTTTTTGGTTGAGAAGCCCTAAATCGACGCCAGTGACAGGCCCGGAAGCATTGCCGAAACTGACCATCAAACCCCGGCGCTTAAGACAATCCAGTGAATCCAGCCACGTGGCTTTACCTACGGAGTCATAAACGACACTGACTTTCTCCCCTCCAGTAAAGTTTAAAACACGCTCTACAATATTTTCATCGTTATAATTGATGGTCTGCCATGCGCCCGCTTCTTTAGCAAGAGCGGCTTTTTCATCAGAACCTACTGTTCCAATCAATTTTGCTCCCAGCGCTTTTGCCCATTGGCAGGCGATCAAGCCAACTCCACCTGCTGCGGCATGGAATAAGAAAGTTTCACCTTCTTGAATTTGGTATGTCTGATGGAATAAATAGTAGACGGTCAGACCTTTCAACAGTGATGCTGCGGCTTGTTCGAATGAAATTTCATCGGGCAGGAGAGCGAGTCTGCTTTCCGGCACATTATGCACTTCGCTGTAAGCGCCGACGCCAGACTGCGCATAAGCCACACGATCACCAATTTTGACTGATGTTACATTTGAGCCAACTTTGGTGACTATGCCAGCGGCTTCCATTCCAAGCCCACTTGGCAAGCTGGCTGGAGGATATAACCCACTGCGAACATAAGTATCAATATAATTAATTCCGATGGCCTTATTTTCTACCTGAACTTCGTCAGGCGCAGGATCAGCAGGCGTGAATTCACCATATTGGAGTAATTCAGGGCCGCCAGTGGCGGAAAATTCGATGCGTTTTGCCATAGTAACTCTCTCATTATGTAGGGAATATTGGTAAGAGCCTCGCACGTTTGCAATGAAAACGCTGTAAACGGCGTAAATGTAACTGAAATCATTACAGATTATCTATATTAACTTTGTGTTTTGATGTTTGTCCATGATGATTGTTTTTATATAAATATCAAGTAATTAATAAGCTATCCAACTGTATGTTGTTACAGTGTTTATTGACGTTTCCTCACTCTTGCAGCACACTATGTATAAACATTTGTATAAATACCTTGAGTAATCATGGCTGCCGAATTAAACAAGCTCAGTGACAAAAAACTTAGAACCCTGAACGGGAAAGAAAGGGATAATATTGAGTTTTTTGCCGATGGTGCTGGATTGAGTGCCAAAGCATCTAAAGCTGGTGGCATTAGCTGGGTTTTTACCTACCGACTTGATGGTAAAAAGTTAAACCGCCTTACCATTGGGCGCTATCCTGATATGCCACTCAAACAAGCTCGTGAAACACGGGACAAATGCCGTAACTGGTTGGCATCCGGTAAAGATCCAAAGCTCCAATTTAACTTAGTAATGCAAGAATCATTAAAACCAGTCACTGTAAAAGATGCTATCGAATATTGGATAGAGCACTACGGTAGAGAGAATCGAGTGAATATCGATACCCTCATTCTCCAATTAGAAAAGCATATTTATCCTTATATTGGTGAAATGGCATTGTCTGATTGTGAAACAATATATTGGCTGCAATGCTTTGATAGAATGAAAAAGAAAGCGCCGGTGGCTTCTGGTTCTGTATTTCAACTGTGCAAGCAAGCTCTAAAATTTTGCCGAGTAAGAAGGTATGCAGTTAGCCATGTATTGGATGATTTAACTATTCAGGATGTTGGACAAAAACAAAATAAAGGTCAGCAGTATTTAGAAGATAATGAACTTGGTCAATTATGGGAATCCATAAATTCAGGTATTTACCTACCTTATTATAATAATCTATTGAAAATACTGGTTGTATTTGGTTGCCGGACACGAGAGGTCAGGCTGTCTAAATGTTCAGAATGGAATTTTAATTCTATGTTATGGACTGTTCCAAAAGAAAATAGCAAAACAGGCGAGAAAATCATTCGTCCGATACCAGAATGTATGAAAGCATTTTTAGAAAATCTTGTTTATCAAAACAATAAAAGTGATTACCTCTTAGGAGAATTTAAAAAACTTGAAGCAGTCGCCCAATATGGCAGAAAAATATGGAAAAAATTAGAGCATGACGAGGAGTGGTCTTTGCATGACTTGAGGCGAACGTTCGCAACTAAATTAAATGACATGGGAATAGCGCCACATATTGTCGAACAGCTTCTAGGCCACGCTTTGCCGGGCATTATGGCGATATACAACAAGAGCCAATACCTACCAGAGAAGCTGGACGCTTTAAACAAATGGTGTGAGCGGCTTGATGTAGTGGCGGGTAATTATGAGAATGTGGTTATATTGAAAGCAGTGCAATAATCGGTATTAATTCGTTTAATGATGGACATGAGCATTAATCCGCCATGAATCACTGGCAAAGCCTATTGCCAGCTTGTGGCGTTGATGTTCCTGCAAAGGGGAAGCATGGCGTTTGCCCGATATGCGGCGGTACTGACCGTTTTCACTTTATAGACGATAACCATCACGGCGACTGGCATTGTCGCCAGTGTGACCAGCCCAATCATGGTGATGGTCTGGATTTAGTGGCAAGAGCTAAAGGTATCACTATTCTGGCCGCCGCTAAGCAGGTTGCTGATGTGTTGGCGATGCCGTTGCCTGAACCCAAACCAGTTAAAGATCAGCCTCGAACAGTAAAACCTATTGCGGAACGGATCTCGGTGCTGGTGGAAAAGTCGATAAGGGGAGAATTTCTGTATCTGGTGAAAAAGGGGCTGCAATGCCCCAATCAGCGGTTATTACAGGATTCTCTATTACTGGTGACTCAGATACTGGACGGTACTATCACGGGCGCTCAGACCATCAAACCAAACGGTGAAAAACACCTTGTTTCCGGCACTCAGAAAAAAGGGAGCTTTATTCCGGTATTTGAAATTACCGGAGCGCCTGACACCATCATTACACTATTTCAAATATCTAACTGTATTTAAAAGAAAATAATAGATGTATAGTTATTTTTTAACTGTACATCAACTCTACATGCTCTTCATTAATCTAAAAAGTGGGTGAACAGGTGATACAGTCAGTGAATATCATGTTAATTGCCTCAAATCAGATGTAGCAAGGCTTTCAGAGTATTGTGCAGAGGGTGCATAACTGAGAGGATGAAAAAGATTTTCAGGGGGGGCTTCTGGCAAGTAAACGAAATCAGAGACAATTTTATTTTCACCTTTGGTGAAATTGGCTTTATTGGATATAAACCCCGCTTGAAATTTGGGTTTGTGATAGCCCCAAATAACCTCTATCTCGAAGAAGTAGCTCAAAAGATGAAAAGTTATCATTCTTATTTTTTATTTATGACTCATCGAGCCAACGTAGCGCAGCCTCAGCAAGGCTAAGTCTTTTTTCTTCAATAGAGTTACTGTAGGTTCGTTTTTTTTCGGCAATTGTTCGGGTTACTTCATGGCGCTTATATCTGTCTATTAATGTCTCTCTTCCTCCTGGCTGTTTATTTGCTTTCATATCCTTATTGATTTCACCCAAATGATTTTTGAAGTAATTATTATAAGTATCCATTATCTTCATTGACTGTGCGTGTTTAAAAAAATCAATAGGCAATAATTTTATTGCTTGATCGAAAAATACTACCTTAGCTGTCTTCAATAAGGCATCATCAAATCCTAGATCGTAAGGAGTATGGCTTTCTCTAATAAATTCTATTTTATTATTGAAAAGATCTTGATGAAGCTTTACAAAGTGATCGCTATATTTATGCATCTTTTTCAAAAAATGGAGTGAAAAGAGTAAACAATCTGCATCACTATTTTGTATTTGGTTGTAAATATAAAGGGTTTTTATATTGGAAACATCATTAAGTTTATTAAGCTTAATATATAATATGGAAAAAATAAACTGATTTCTTCCGTGACTTGAATCAACAAAAATGATAGAAATATTATTATCCATATCTTTAAAAACATTAGCTACGGCAAAATGTGTTCTATCATCACCAGCATTAATCACAAATCTCTTGTGCTCATTATTATTCAAATTGTTTAATTCATGTATGGAATTAGCAAAATCATTTATAGTCATAATAGTAGGATGTGCATTCATACTGGATGTCGCATTTAAATGCTTTAATATTATTTGACAATTAATAAAATCCATTCGTATATTATTGAATTGATAGTTATTTGTTTTATTTGATCGAATTTTATCTATATACGATATTAACGAATCTCTATCAGACATTTTAATACTCCAATTAGCTATCTGAAAAAACCATAGCTCTGATTGTTAATTTTTTTACCTTGAGAAACACAGGTAATAATGACTGTGTTACTTATTGTATTTTACTCTACTTCATTTTTAATGGAAGTGCTTAATCTAATTATTTTGTTAAACAACAAGCATTAAATTTATTGTATATTCAAACATCATAGTTAGAGTTCTTTCTTGTTATTTTTCATTCTGTTAAAAAACTCACTTACTGAGAAAACAAATTAATTATGAAAATATCATGAAAAAATTACTCGAATTACGTCAACAAAAGTCCGATTTAAACCATCAAATGCGTTCACTGCTTACCAAAGCCGAAATTTAAAAATGTTCACTCACCAGCGATGAATCCAAACAGTTCGACGAATTGCGCCACTATGTTCTGACTGGTGAGTCTCGTTCCCTATCTACGGGCGTTCCGTCTGATGGCGGCTATACCGTTATCCCTGAATTGAACAAAAAAATCATGCAGCAATTGACTGATGAGTCAGTCATGCGCCGTATCTGTTCAGTTAAAACTACGCGCGGCAACGAATACAAACAGCTTGTTTCTGTCGGCGGTGCTGCCGTGGCATACGGGGAAGAAGGCAAGGCACGTACTGAGACTGCCACGCCAAAAATGGAAGAAGTTAGCATTAAACTTTTCCCCATCTACGCCTATCCTAAGACAACCCAAGAGATTATCGATTTTAGCGATGTAGATATCTTAGGCTGGCTGACCGCTGAAATTGCCGACACGTTTGTCGATACCGAAGAAACGGATCTCGTGAGTGGTTACGGCAGCAAAAAAGCGAAAGGCTTCCTGTCTTATCCCCGTGATACCCAAGCCGACAAGATTCGCGCGGTTGGCACATTGCAAAAACTGGAAGTTGCAACCCTTGAAGCGGATAGCCTGATTGACCTGAAATTCTTACTCAAAAACAAATACCGTAACCGTTATGTGTCCATTGCTTACAGATGGATATATTTTATTAATTCCCCGCCTGTTATTTTATGTCATCCTGCCGTCAAAACATGCAACCTGTCAAATATTAGTCAATCCGTACTCTCCAATATTGATGAACCGATTTTATTGATGTTCACTGGCGGAGCAGTATCCCACCGCCTTCATGTTACTTAGCAATGTGTATTGTTGATTAAATGAGGGAATTACTATGCAAGATAAGAAGCCTGATGCACCTGTTTCAGAAGATAGTAATCTGGTTATTGTTACCACACCGGAGTATGTCAAAGACTCAATTAAAGAAGCCATCGAACAACACGCCGCAAGTCGGAATCATCCCTATGCAACATTGGACGATAGGGGTTTTGTCACTCTCAGTAATGATGTTTGTAGTGATAGTGAAACTCATGCAGCAACATCTAAAGCAGTTAAAGCGGCAAATGATTTAGCAAACAAAGCTAATGATAATGCTGATACTCGTCTGGCAAAAGACCAAAATGGAGCAGATATACCTAACAAAGAGGAATTTGTTAAGAACCTTGGTCTAGCAGAAGGATCGGTATTACCTGTTGGTGTTCCCGTTCCTTGGCCGACAGAAACGGCACCGGAAGGATGGTTTATATGTAATGGTGAGCCATTTGATAAATCCAAATACCCGAAACTTGCTATTGCCTATCCATCAGGAATATTACCTGATTTGAGAGGGGAATTTATTCGTGGCTGGGATAATGAGCGAGGAGTCGACTCTAACCGTACAATGCTATCATGGCAGGAAGGTTCTTATGTAGTGCAAGAAGCTAAAACTTCTGCTGATAGAGTTGTAAATTTTTCACTTAATGGACGTGAAGAGTTAAATTGGGATACTCCGAATCTCCCAGATACAGAAATTAAGTTGCGTGCAAAAGCAACATCGGGAGGAGTATGGCACACAGATCATTATTATGACTATCATTATATAGGTGCAACCCGCCCCCGAAATATAGCATTCAATTATATAGTTAGAGCAGCTTAAGACTGAATCAATATAGATAACTTTTAACTCGCAGCTTCCTGTGAGTTCATCTCAATTTCACAGATTATTCCAACATCAGGGGCAATCAGCCCCTGTTCTGAAGCACTTTAATATACTTAATGGCATATAACGCAAAAAGTTAAGCTGTTTTACTGGTTCACTTATTAAATTTGATAAACCAATTCATTAAAGTAGCTCCGCCATTGGCAAAATCCGATGGTCAAGGTTTTGCAGCCTTGAATGTATCCCACTGGTAGGAAATTTCTACCAGTGTGCCTGCTATCGCCTGTTCAATGGCGGTTCAGGCAGGGGAGGCTTCGGCCTCACCGGTTGGATACATCCGGTCTGCAAACCCTGTCTTGAATCGCCACCATCAATTTTCTCAATTAATGGAAGGGGTAGCAAAGATGATTAATGTCAAACCAGACTGGCATCAAGCCGATGTTATCGCCGCATTACGTAAACGCGGTACAACGCTTGCCGCAGTTTCCCGCGAAGCTGGACTCAGTTCTTCTACATTAGCAAATGTATTAGCAAATGTATTATCACGCACTTGGCCTAAAGGGGAATGGATCGTTGCCAATTACCTCGGCATTCACCCCGCAGAAATTTGGCCAAGCCGTTATTTAGATATGGACGGTAATACCCCGCAATCCCTTCATAGCGACCAACGAAATGCGTTACAATACTCTATAGATTAGTACATTTAATGTACTGTCTGCTTTTTATTTATCACAAATTCACTCTTAATTCTTTTCTTTCTTTTATATTGTTCTTATCTTATGTTTTGTTTATAGGTTCGTTCAGTGTTTTATGTATAAACAATTATATAAACAAGTAAGGAAAATTCAGTTAATAAATAAAATTTATTTATTTAATATCAAGTGATTATATCTTAACTATAAGTGCAGACTATATATAATTACTCAAGGCTGTTTTCATGGCGTATACTGATGCGCTATTTTGTTCTTTTTTAATAGATTGAAGCGGTGTACATGGCTGGAAAAAAACCAACTAACAACAGTATGGCTGAACCAAAAGATCGCCAAGTGGAAGGGCTGAAACTTCCACCTCACTCTTTGGAAGCAGAGCAATCCGTGTTGGGCGGTTTGATGCTGGATAATGAACGTTGGGATAACGTATCTGAGCGAGTTACCAGCAATGATTTTTTCAGCCGACCACACAGGCGTATTTTCTCTGAGATGCAGCGTTTGCTCGAGACGGGTAAACCTATCGACCTGATTACGTTATCTGAATCGCTTGAGCTGAATGGGGATCTCGATAATGTCGGCGGGTTTGCTTATCTGGCGGAGTTATCGAAAAATACTCCAAGTGCTGCTAACATCAATGCTTATGCTGATATTGTCCGTGAACGTGCCGTCGTGCGCGATATGATCTCGGTGGCAAATGAAATCGCAGATGCGGGCTATGATCCACAAGGGCGAACCAGCGAAGAATTATTGGATCTGGCGGAATCGCGGGTATTTCAAATTGCGGAGAATCGGGCCAATAAAGATGAAGGCCCGAAAGGCATTGAGCAGATCCTTGAAGAGACTGTCGAACGAATTGAGCAGCTCTATCAGCGCCCGCATGATGGCGTAACAGGCGTTTCTACTGGCTATCAGGATCTGGATAAAAAGACCGCTGGCTTGCAAAAATCGGACTTAATCATCGTGGCGGCCCGTCCTTCAATGGGTAAAACCACTTTTGCGATGAACTTGTGTGAAAACGCAGCGATGATGCAGGATAAGCCTGTCCTGATTTTCAGTCTTGAGATGCCCGGCAACCAGATCATGATGCGTATACTGGCATCCCTTTCCCGCGTGGACCAAACACGCATTCGTACTGGTCAGCTTGATGACGAAGATTGGGCGCGTATTTCCAGTACCATGGGTATTTTGCTGGAAAAACGCAATATGTATATCGATGACTCATCCGGTTTGACGCCTACAGAAGTACGCTCCCGCGCCCGACGAGTTTTCCGTGAACATGGCGGGCTTAGCTTAATTATGATCGACTACCTGCAATTGATGCGGGTGCCTTCTTTGTCTGACAACCGAACACTGGAAATTGCGGAAATTTCCCGCTCACTGAAAGCATTAGCGAAAGAGCTCCAGGTACCGGTTGTTGCACTCTCCCAGCTTAACCGTAGTTTGGAACAGCGGGCTGATAAACGCCCGGTTAACTCTGACTTACGTGAATCAGGCTCTATCGAACAGGATGCCGACTTGATCATGTTTATCTATCGTGATGAGGTTTATCACGATAACAGCGAACTAAAAGGTGTGGCAGAAATAATCCTTGGTAAACAGCGTAATGGCCCTATCGGTAAAGTAAGGCTGACGTTTAATGGCCAATGGTCACGATTCGATAATTACGCAGGGCCAAGCTATAGCGACGAATAAACTCAGAGCCTATCGTTCATATTCAAATGATCTGTAATCATTGGTGTCTATGGCGGTAGGCGGTTATTTATCAGACCTGAATCGGAAAAACATAAAAAGGGGATGAAATGAAAGCGGCAACTGCTGTTATCAACCGCCGCGCTCTGCGACATAACCTGCAACAGGTCAGGATACAAGCTCCTGACAGCAAAGTGATTGCAGTTGTGAAAGCAAACGCCTATGGACATGGTGTATTAGAAGTTGCGTACACAATGGAAGATGCTGATTGTTTCGGTATTGCTCGAATTGGGGAAGCGCTTGCCTTGCGTAGTGGTGGGATCGTTAAGCCAATTTTACTATTGGAAGGTTTTTTTGAGGCAGCAGATTTACCCGTATTGGTCGCCAATCATATTGAGACCGTAGTGCATAGCATTGAGCAATTAGAAGCACTGGAACAGGTTGATTTGTCCCATCCGATTAAAGTGTGGATGAAATTGGATACAGGGATGCATCGTCTGGGAGTCAGGCTTGACGAAGCGGAAGCATTTTATCAGCGCCTGAATCGCTGCCATAACGTAGAGCAGCCTGTGAATATCATCAGCCATTTCAGTCGTGCAGATGAACCAGAAGTAGAAACGACCCAACAACAAATTGACCATTTTATGGCATTCGCTGCGAATAAATCTGGTGAAAAATCCATAGCGGCATCAGGGGGCGTTCTGTTGTGGCCACAATCACATTTGGATTGGGTACGTCCTGGCATCATGATGTACGGAGCTTCGCCGATGGCAGACAAAACTGCCGCTGATTTCAAACTGATCCCTGCCATGACATTAAAATCCAGTTTAATTGCTGTGCGTAAACATAAAGCAGGTGAGTCGATAGGATACGGTGGTACATGGTGTAGCGAGCATGATACTTGTATTGGTGTCGTAGCGATGGGATATGGTGATGGTTATCCCCGCAGTGCGCCTGCGGGTACCCCAGTCTTTGTCAATGGCCGGGAAGTGCTGCTTGTTGGCCGGGTTTCAATGGACATGATTACCGTGGACTTAGGGCCTGCGTGTCAGGATAAAGTCGGGGATGAAGTGACCCTTTGGGGCAGAGTGCTACCTGTTGAAAGAATCGCGGAACATTCAGGGATCAGCGCTTACGAACTGATTACTAAACTGACTTCACGTGTTGAAATGGAATATCTAGACGAATAATTCGATAAGTTATACTGTTTGTTAATTAGTTTTTATATGCCCGAGAGATTTCAGGTGCAGCCAACAAGGCCATAATTTGAAAGCTATAACTTGAAATATCAAGGGGATAATTTAATAGCAGGGAGTATAACTTGATGTTCCAGAATGTTGATGCATATGCAGGCGATCCGATCCTGTCGTTGGTGGAAGAATTTAAAAAAGATCCTCGTACAGACAAAATCAATCTGAGCATCGGACTGTATTACGATGAACAGGGCATAACGCCACAATTACAGTCTGTTGCAACCGCAGAAAAACAAATCTGTGCTTTGCCTCAGTCAGCGTCTCTTTATCTGCCGATGGAAGGTTTGCTGGCTTATCGTGTGGCAATTCAGGAATTGCTGTTCGGTAAAGATCACCCATTGTTAAAGCAGAAGCGTATCGCAACCATTCAAACAGTGGGTGGTTCAGGTGCATTGAAAGTGGGTGCGGATTTCTTGCACCGTTATTTTCCTGATTCCGAAGTATGGTGCAGTGATCCAACATGGGAAAATCATGCTTCCATTTTTGCCGGAGCAGGGATCAAGGTGAATTATTACCCCTATTTTGATAATAAAACCAAAGGGGTAAAATTCGATGAAATGCTGGCAAAACTCAAGCAACTGCCGGCAAAAAGCATTATTTTGATGCACCCTTGCTGCCATAATCCAACGGGCTCAGATTTAACCAATGATCAGTGGGATCAAGTCGTTCAGGTTACGGAAGAACGGGAGCTAATACCTTTCTTTGATATCGCCTATCAGGGATTTGCTGAGGGTATGGAAGAAGATACTTATGCTATCCGTGCAATGGCAAATGCAGGACTGCCTTGTTTGGTCAGTAACTCATTTTCGAAAATCTTTTCACTCTATGGTGAGCGCGTTGGTGGCTTATCAATTATCGGTGATGATGCAGAAACGACTGAATGTATTCTGGGGCAATTAAAAGCAAGTGTGCGCCGTATATACTCCAGTCCGCCGAACTTTGGTGCTCAGGTTGTTGCCGGAGTATTAGGTAATCCTGAATTAAAAAAACAATGGCTGGATGAAGTTGAACAGATGCGCTTGCGTATGCGGGAAATGCGGACTGTATTGGTGAATGCATTGCAACAAGCTTTGCCCGAGACGAATTTTGATCACTTGCTGAACCAGCGTGGTATGTTCAGTTACACCGGATTCAGTCGGGAGCAAGTTGATAGATTGCGTGAAGAATTTGGCGTCTATCTGGTCGGTACTGGTCGTGTTTGCATGGCTGGCGTCAATCATCATAACGTACAACGTATTGCAGAAACGTTTGCTGCGGTGAGTGATCACAATTAACAATGCTGCGGCTTGAAAGACGGCGAGTATGTAATCCCCTGTTCTTATAACGAGCAGGGGAAAATCCATCAACCAAGTAAATTAAAGGCTCATTCCATAGGATGAGTAATACAGAATATCTCGTATAACAAGATAAAATGATTAGCCATATCACAGATATCTCTGTTATAGCTCAAAATAGCAGGTTTTTATTGTTTATTAGTGATTGAAATTTATTCAATATGTCAATATATAATGTTTTCATATATAGTAACCCTCTGGATTTTTACTCCTTCCTTTAATATAAAACCCAATCGAATATTTAACTTAATCTTTTTGACATTAAAAGATTAAATGAATGGAAATAAAGAAAATGTAATACCAATACTTGAGCTCTTTCATCAGTTATTAAGATGAACATTAGTCTGTAAAGGCGCTATTGCGCTTTTATTGGGATAGTTAATAAAAGAGTAAAGGCATTATGGATATGCAATCAAGAAAGTATGGTAGAACGTTTCATTACCCGTTCTCGCCAGGTACAACCAGTGACGATCGTATTAACCATCATTGGTGGCCGGATATACAAAAAATTAAGCAGCTTATTCATACGGAAAAATTAGACGGTGAAAATAACTGTCTAAATCGTTATGGCGTATTTGCCCGATCACATGCGGCACCCACACAATCAGCATGGAGTCAGCAAATTCGCCAACGTTGGCAATTAATCAAAGATGATTTAGGTGATATCGAAATCTTCGGTGAGAACCTTTATGCCATTCATTCTATTGAATATCTTCATCTTGAAGAGTATTTTTTTGTGTTTGCTGTACGAATTAAAAATAGATGGCTCAGTTGGGAAGAAGTCAAATTTTATGCATCGCTATTCGATTTTCCTACGGTGCCTGAAATCATTATTCCTGAAGCACGGAATGAATTTGCATTTATGCAAAACATTATTGAAACAGCAAAACAGGGAAGTTGTTTTTCTTCATGGGATACACAAAGCAAAAATTTGTGTTCAATGGAAGGTATTGTTAGTCGTGATGCAGGGGAATATTCGGTAACTGATTTTGCGCATCATGTATTTAAATATGTGCGAAAAAATCATGTCAAAACAGATATTCATTGGAAGCGACATTGGAAAAGATCACCTCTCTGTTTCGAACGCCTTTCTGACTCAAATGAGTTTTCTGACTTGAAAAAACACGGTGTAGAAGGAGGAAGGGAATGAGCTGGGTATTTAGTCACAATAAATCGTGGGATTACTTATCTTCAACCTTCTCTTTTATTGCTGATATGAATGGGATTCAACAAGATCCCATTCATCATGCAGAAGGTGATGTGGCAATTCATACCCAAATGGTATTAGCTGCATTGGAACAATTGCCAGAATATTCCTTGTTGACGGCTGAAGAACAGGAAATTCTCTGGGTGGCTACCCTGTTGCATGATGTAGAAAAGCGCAGCACGACGCGGGAGGATTGGGATGGACGTATTATTTCTCCGGGACACGCCCGTAAAGGCGAATTGACGACCAGACAAATTTTGTTTCAGCAAATACCGACACCGTTTGCAACACGAGAACACATTGCCGCGCTTGTGCGTTTTCATGGATTACCATTGTGGTTAATGGAAAAGCCTAATCCACAAAAGGCACTACTGGCAGCCTCACTGCGTGTGGATACTTATCTACTGACTTTATTGGCAAAAGCAGATGTATTGGGACGAACATGTCATGATGCACAAGAATTTCTAGAGCGTATTGAGCTGTTTGAACTCTACTGTCGTGAACAGGGTTGTTGGCGTGAACCGAGAAAATTCTCTTCTGACGAAGGTCGGTTTCATTATTTTTCCAGCAATAGTGAACAGCCAGATTATCAGCCTTATGATGACTACGGCAGTCAGGTAACTTTGTTATGTGGATTACCGGGAATGGGAAAAGACCATTTTATCCAACAGCATTGTGAAGGAATACCGATTATTAGTTTGGATGCGATCCGTCGTCAACATCAAATTAGGCCCGAAGATAAAGATGCGAATGGTTGGGTGGTACAACAGGCAAAGCACCAAGCCAGAGAAAAACTACGCAGTAGACAAGATTTTATCTGGAATGCGACTAATCTGACCGCTCAAATGCGCCAGCAATTGATTAAATTGTTCATAGGCTATAACGCCAAAGTCAGGATTGTTTATATTGAGCAGGACTACAAACGCTGGCGGCAGCAGAACCGGGATCGCCAATATGTCGTACCGGATAAGGTGCTGGATCGAATGCTTGCTAAGTTGGCGATTCCAACACCTGAAGAGGCACATGAAGTCTGTTATTTCATTGATTCGGTATTGTTGAACAGATGATGGTGGAATAGCTTTCTGTAAATTTGCGTTGAAAAAAGTAGAAGGCTGCGTGAATACGTCAGCCTTCCTGTCTTCGCATCTCAGTATAAAAAGAATTACTTATTCAATAACTGATAGAACGTTGGGTTGTCGTCACATTGACCAGCACCGCATTCCAATATAGTAGAAACGAGATTAGCGGCGATCAAAAATGCGAACAGGCCCATGGCAACTTTACCTAATGTTGGTGGAGTATATCTTGAGGAATCCGTATTGCCTGCTTTCAGAGGCATAATAACTGCGATGGCAATAACAGTCAGAATAGACAGGATTGCAGCCCAGGTATAAAAATGTAATCCGAAGAAAGTTGAACCATATCCTGTATCTCCCGGCAGAATATGAAGAGAAACCTGACGCATGGCAACAAATCCAGTCACAATACAGCCAAATATTGAAAGGCTATAATGGGAGTTTTTTATACCGAAATAAATATTAAATAAAAATCCGAAACCAATCATTATGATCCCTGCACGTTGTAATAAGCATAACGGGCAAGGAAGTTCAAAACGCGCTAACTGATAATAAAATGCGACTATCAAAATCACACTGATGCCGAACAGACCGAGAATATTTAAGGCCGTCGCGAGGTTAATATCACGTTGTGCTGACATTGTATTATTCATTACTGCCTCCGATCAGAAAGAAAGATTTAATGCATCAGTAGCATGATATTTAAACCAAAATACCGTGATGACGAATAAAGCAAACCAAAGCGTATATGTCAGCTTTTTCTTGCCGGTAATGACAGTGACAATAATAACTAGCGCAATTAAGAATGGTAAAAACATATACATGTAGAATCTCCATTATAAATTTAAAGCATATGTTATGTCATTATGACATTAGTACATCGGCAATGTGATCATTAATAATATTAGATCAACAATACAATACTGATTTACGAAAGGTTATTTCATTCGAAATGATTGCAAGAATAGCCCTTATTGGTACGTATAGAGATAATCTTGGTTAACAATTGGTTATCGGATAGACAAAAAAACTCCCCACAGGGTGGGGAGATAGTAGTTTACTTTCGTTACGAAAGTAAACTACTCACGCTCAAGCATCGGCTTCAAGAAACGGGCGGTATATGATTCCTTGCATTGAGCCACCTCTTCCGGTATTCCGGATATAAGTATCTCACCACCACCGCTACCGCCTTCCGGTCCGAGATCGACAATCCAGTCAGCAGTTTTGATAACATCCAGATTATGTTCGATCACAACAATCGTATTTCCCTGATCTCGCAGTTGATGCAGAACAGACAGTAACTGCTGAATATCCGCAAAATGCAGGCCGGTTGTCGGTTCATCAAGGATATACAGGGTTTGGCCTGTCCCTCGTTTGGATAGTTCCCGCGCCAGTTTTACCCGCTGCGCTTCCCCGCCTGAAAGTGTGGTTGCGGATTGACCCAAACGAATATAGGAAAGGCCGACATCTATCAAAGTTTGCAGTTTGCGGGAGAGGGCAGGAACGGCATCGAAAAACTCCCGCGCCTCTTCGATGGTCATATCCAACACTTCATGAATATTCTTGCCTTTATATTTGATTTCCAGTGTTTCGCGGTTGTAACGTTTGCTCTTACATTGATCACAAGGTACATAAACATCAGGCAGGAAGTGCATCTCAACCTTAATCACGCCATCGCCCTGACAGGCTTCACAGCGCCCACCCTTTACATTAAAACTGAAACGTCCCGGTGTATAGCCACGGGCGCGGGATTCAGGAACGCCGGAAAAGAGTTCCCTTACAGGAGTAAATACGCCGGTATAGGTCGCAGGATTTGAACGGGGTGTTCTGCCAATCGGGCTTTGATCGATATCGATAACCTTGTCAAAATGCTCTAATCCCTGAATATCAATATACGGAGCAGGATTAATGTTTGTTGCACCGTTTAACTGGCGCTGTGCGATAGGGAAGAGAGTATCATTGATCAGGGTCGATTTACCGGAACCGGAAACACCAGTGATACAGGTAAACAGGCCAACCGGCAGTTTTAGTGTCACTTTTTTGAGATTATTGCCTTTTGCGCCAATCAGTTTCAGCATCTTGTCAGGATCGGCAGGCACGCGCTGTTCCGGGATGGCAATTTTACGTTCACCACTCAGGAATTTGCCTGTGAGCGATTTATCACTCTCCATGATATCGGTGATACTCCCTTCGGCAACAATTTCTCCGCCATGTATACCCGCTCCCGGCCCGATATCAATAATGTGGTCAGCCGCGCGGATAGCATCTTCATCGTGTTCGACCACGATAACGGTATTACCCAGATTGCGCAGGTGCAGCAACGTTTCCAGCAAACGCTCATTATCGCGTTGATGCAGACCAATGGAAGGCTCATCCAGCACATACATCACACCGACAAGGCCTGCACCAATTTGGCTGGCTAAACGAATACGCTGGGCTTCCCCGCCTGAAAGGGTTTCTGCTGAACGGGAAAGCGTCAGATAATTCAATCCGACATTGACCAGAAATTTTAGCCGGTCACCGATCTCTTTCAGGACTTTTTCAGCAATCTTCGCCCGTTGCCCATTCAGTTTAATATTCTGGAAAAACTCCATCGCATGACCGATGCTGAAATCCGAAATCTGTGGCAGCGTAGTGCTTTCAATAAAGACATAGCGAGCTTCTTTTCGCAGTCGGGTACCTTCGCAGGAAATGCAGGAGCGATTATTGATATATTTTGCTAACTCTTCCCGTACGGCAGTGGATTCCGTTTCTTTATAACGGCGTTCCATATTATGCAGAACACCTTCGAACGGATGGTTACGGACAGTCACATCACCACGATCATTGGTGTATTTGAATTCAATGGATTCTTTGTCTGAGCCGTATAAAACGACTTTCCTGATCTCTGGGTTTAACTGATTAAATGGCGCTTCGATATCGAATTTATAATGTTCTGCCAGCGATCTCAGCATCTGGAAGTAATAGAAATTACGGCGATCCCAACCACGGATTGCACCACCGGCAAGAGAGATATCGCCATTTTGGACAACACGTTCAGGATCGAAAAATTGCTGAACGCCTAAACCATCACAAGTCGGGCAAGCGCCTGCGGGATTGTTGAAAGAAAACAGACGCGGTTCCAATTCGCTCATGCTATAGCCGCAGATAGAACAGGCAAAATTGGCGGAAAAGACGAGTTCCTCAGCTTGTTCGTCATCCATATTGGCAATGACAGCAGTACCACCAGAGAGATCCAGGGCAGTTTCGAATGACTCCGCCAGCCGTTGAGCGAGGTCAGCACGTACTTTGAAACGATCGACGACCACTTCGATAGTGTGCTTTTTCTGTAATTCCAGTTTTGGCGGATCAGAAAGATCGCACACTTCACCATCAATACGGGCGCGGATATAGCCTTGTGCAGAGAGATTATCCAACAGTTTGGCATGTTCGCCTTTACGCTCTTTGACCACCGGCGCCAGCAACATCAACCGTTGTCCTTCCGGCAGTGCCATAACATTATCCACCATCTGGCTGACAGTTTGCGCCGCCAGAGTGATATCGTGATCAGGACAACGTGGTTCGCCTACCCGTGCAAACAACAGGCGAAGATAATCGTGGATCTCGGTAATTGTCCCGACCGTAGAACGTGGATTATGGGAAGTAGATTTTTGCTCAATTGAAATGGCGGGGGATAGCCCCTCAATATGATCGACATCCGGTTTTTCCATCAATGACAAAAACTGTCGGGCATACGCAGAAAGTGATTCTACATAACGTCGTTGACCTTCTGCATACAGAGTATCGAAAGCCAGAGATGATTTACCGGAGCCGGACAACCCAGTAATGACGATTAGCTTGTCACGGGGAATTACCAAATTGATATTTTTGAGATTATGGGTGCGGGCGCCCCGAACTTCGATGTTATCCATATACCACTTCCCAGATTATTGATAGAGCAATACTCGTAAACGGGTTATTATTGCACAAACATTGCTGAATGGATATACAGTGTTTGATGGAGAATCATGCTGCAACCATTACAATGTAAAGTACGATGCGCTTCGTAAAGTATAATATAACGGGTCTATGTTTAAACTTAGTCCTCGCATGGTAAACTACTTCGCTTATAATTAGAGAAATCCATTTTTAGTAAAATTCATTTCATCAGGAGTATTTCCAATGGCCAGCAGAGGCGTAAACAAAGTTATTTTAGTGGGTAATTTGGGACAGGACCCGGAAGTTCGCTATATGCCGAACGGAGGAGCAGTCGCCAACATTACTCTGGCAACGTCTGAGAGCTGGCGTGATAAGCAAACCGGTGAGATGAGAGAGAAAACCGAATGGCACCGTGTAGTGCTTTTCGGCAAACTGGCAGAAGTCGCTGGTGAATATCTGCGCAAAGGTTCTCAGGTTTACATCGAAGGTTCTTTGCAGACTCGCAAATGGCAGGATCAGAGCGGTCAAGACCGTTACACCACTGAGATCGTGGTAAATGTTGGCGGCACAATGCAGATGCTGGGCGGTCGCGGTGGTGCAGCAGGACAAGATGCACCAGCACAAGGCGGCAGCTGGGGACAACCACAGCAGCCACAAGCATCACAGCAATTCAGCGGCGGCGGTGCTCCATCTCGTCCGGCACAGTCTCCTGCGCCACAGAGCAATGAACCACCAATGGATTTCGATGACGATATCCCATTCTGAGTTTCTGGGTTCAAAAGTGTAAACTAAAAACTCATATGTTATTTGCTAAGCCGCGCTTGTCGCGGCTTTTTTTGACGCGTTTTTATGATTTCCTAATAATTTTATTTTGTTGAATTAAAAAAATAAAAAACATTGCTCCCGTTATTAAAGAGGCAGTAATGACCACACTCCAGACACTTACAAATCCGGATGATTGAATATGTCTAGTCCTGATATGCGTTATGATTTCTTTTTTATGCTGAAAAAGAAAATTCAATTGTTCAGAACTTCTTGGGTAAGAATCCATAAAGTGATTTTTCGGAGTGTTATATCACACTTTGTAGTTAAAAATAGTAGTCAAAAATATCGAAATTCAAGATGTTATGTCTCAACGGTGGTTGATTACATGCCATGAGTATAATCAAAAAAACTCACTAAACTCTTCTGCATTTGGTAGTTTTATCGTTTGTTTGAAGCCAGATAATTTGATTTCCTGACGTGAAAGCGTGATATCAGATGCTTGCAGTACGGCATTACCGAAGTTGTAAATAACGGATTCTTCGCCTCGACAGATTGCCTGATCTTGCTCATCACTTTTGTTTTTTACTATTTCATTGCGTTTATGGTACGCACTGATGGACGCGCTGCCGTGCTTTTTGCCCAGCATTTGCAGAGTGTGTTGTGGAGACAAAACAACAGCACTTGCGTTATTACCCCCGAATCCTTTTGAATTAATAATACTGGCTTTCATATTTTTGCCACGTTCGCCAACAAATTTACTCTGCATTAAGATATTCAAATTGGTTGCATGTACATCTTCCGCGATGTGATCAATGGTTGTAATTCCTGGGATCCAGCCATACTGCCAAACACCTAAAGCACTGGCTAATTGATCCCCTGCGGCTGCGGCAATGGAGTGTCCGACATGAGCTTTAATGGCGGTGACATCCCAGCTATTGAGTCCAAAAATTTTGGCGACTTCATTAATGATATGGCTTTCAGTTACTCTGTTTTGTGGTGTTCCAGTCCCATGTGCCTGAATGTAAGAATATTGCAACTTCTCATCCAGTAAATGGTTGGCAAGGGAAGCGGCTTTCATCATGGTGATATAATTACCGGCACCCGGTGAAGATATTGATTTTTTGTTTGCATCCGCATTAACGAAAACATCGGGTATTGAGCCAAGAATATTCGCGCCACACTGCAAGGCTAAATCATCACTCATCAGTAAGACAAATTGAGCAGATTCTGCAATGGTAAACCCGACATTGGTCGAAAATGGGCGGCTAGCGCGTCGATGATTAACAATATCAGTTTTATCTAGCTTACAGAGTTGATGGTCTTCAGCAAGGGCACTCATGGACCTGAATCCTTCAATAATTTCCGGGACGATAGGTGCTTCTGCACATCCAACTAAACAGATCTTGGCCTTACTTTGCTTGATGTCATTAATACCTTGTCTGAGGTTATACAGAAAACTCGCACAGGCGCCCAGATTGGCTGAAGTAGTACCTATATTGTTAATTATGTAGCCATTAATGAAATTGGCGGGCATATCTGCCATAGAAAATGGGAGCATTTTGGAACTGACTCGTGAGCCATTCAATGGGTTGCCAATTAATCCCGCAAGTGAAAATCGATCTATTTGGCCATATGCGCTGCTGGCATAAACAGAAATCTGGTCTGGCTCTACCAATGCAGTGATGTCTGACCATGAAAGTCCGATTGAACTCAGCAAATCAGAAGCACCATAGACTGTCAGGCGCAAGCCGCGTGGATGGTTATTGGCGTTATATAGCTCACCAATTTCAAATCCCTCCGGCAATTGCCCCGCACTAGTGACAGAAAGTGACATATATGTGCTTTTCAATAATCTGTCTGAATTATTGTTCTTGTTGGTAACTATTTTGTTTATTTGTACTTTTTGGGTGTCAAACTGAGAGATCTTTCTTATTAACGTACCATTTTTGGCACATTCAATATGGGAGTCTGTTATAGATTCTGAATTCTTGATAATTCCCATTCGGTGACATAAATCGGCCCATGTGTTTTGCATTATTTCGTCATTAAGGCTGTCTGACACAATGCGTTTATATCCGTGGAATCCAGAACTCCTTCCTGCTGCATTGATTCCGCCGAAACCTACAATTACAGGTAATTTACTCATCATTAACTCCAAACAGATTTTTATTTAAGTCTATCAGTTAGGATTAATGACTATCTCTGATATTAATGTCATTAATACTGATAATATGGTCATCAGGTCTATTATTAGGAAGTTAAATGTAGGTATAGTCAGGTGCAATATGCGGAGGTATAACAATGAAAATCGCGTTTGTTTTGTATGACAAAGCACTACAAAGCGGGATAACTTTAGCATCGGATATGTTAAATAGTGCCAGCAGATTGAGAAGTCGGAAGCAGCAGAGAGAAGAACCTCTCCATATGTCTGTTATTGGTGATCTGGCAAAAAATCACGAACAAATACCGCAAATTACGTTATATACACATCATCAGTTTGCAGAGCTGGCCGATTTCGATTTGGTTTTTTTACCTCCAATGTGGGGAAATCCACTCCCTTCCATGGTTGGTAGGGGCGATATTCTTGAATGGCTGCGTCGACAAAAAGAAAATCAAGCCGTTATCGTCGCAACAGGAACGGGGGTATGTTGGCTGGCGAAAGCTGGATTGCTTGAAGAAAAAACAGTAACAACTCATTGGTATTTTTATGACAAATTTGAGCACCATTTCCCAACGGTAGATATAAACCGTAAAGCAAATATTACGTATTGCGACAATATTTATTGTGTGAAAAGTATTAACTCCCAAACAGAATTACTTGTTTATCTAATTGCCCAGTTTTTCAGTGTGCCAATTGCTGAAATCATTGAGAAACATTTTTTGCATGAAGTATCGAATTTCCAATCTGAACCCTTTTTTCAAATCGGAGGCAACGCGCAATTTGATGAAATGATTGCAATAGCACAAGACTACATTAAGCAGAATGTTGATTCACAAATTACTATTAAAAATATTGCCACTTATGTTGGTGTATCAGAAAGTACTTTACTGCGCAGATTTAAACGACAAGTTGGGATCTCACCTCATAAATACATACTGAACCATCGCTTATTAACAGCTAAACAGTTATTGACGGATAATAGCTTAACTTTACTGCATATCTCTCAATTAGTGGGATTTAAAGATACTCATTACTTCAGCAAAGTGTTTGAACAACACTTCAAACTGACGCCAACGGCTTACCGTAAACTTGTTAAAGCTAAAGTTTTTAGTGCTTGATGAGTAAATAACAATTTAGTGTAATTTGTTATCGATCTGTCGATTGCCCATGCTGAATATCGCTTAAATTTGTTATCAGCAAAATCAAACAAATAAATAGCATGAGCAAATATAAAAAGGATCTATTTACCCAATCGCTTTACCCAGCGATTGACGGATATAAGATCCTGCTCCCAATAATCCCGGTTTATCATGGGTAATCAGATACACAGGAATATTCTTCAAATAACTTGTAAATCGGCCTTTGCTCTCAAATCCCTTTCGGAATCCCGATTTCTGCAAGAAATCGAGGAAGCGCGGAACGATCCCACCCGCAATGTAAACGCCGCCGAATGCGCCAATATTCAGTGCCAAATTTCCGCCAAAACGACCCAATGCCGAACAGAAAAGTTCTAATGCGTGTTTACAGGTAGGGCAGTTTCCACTCAATGCACGATCAGAAATGTCGCGAGGACTCAAGTCTTCCACTGACTGACCATTCAGTTTCATCAGTGAACGATAAATATTGACCAATCCCGGTCCGGAAAGAACTCGCTCGGCAGAGACATGACCATACTCTTCCCGCAATACATTCAGCATGTGATCTTCTTCCGCACTGTCTGGTGCAAAATCGACATGACCGCCTTCACCAGGCAGACTCATCCACTGCGTTCCCGTATGAATCAGATGGGCGACACCCAATCCTGTTCCTGCACCATAAACCGCGATGGGTCGCTTGGACTGAGGCTGTTTTCCGCCAATCTGAATCATGTCTTCTGCATTCAGAACCGGGATCGCGAGGGAAACAGCGGTAAAATCGTTAATTACCTCAAAACGTTCCCATCCCAGAGATGCTTTCATTTGGCTGACGGAAAAACACCAACTGTGGTTGGTCATACTGATAACGTCATCTGTCACCGGACAAGCAATGGCGATGCAGCCGTATTTAATGTCACAGTTTTGCTGTTGCAGATAATGACGGATAACTATTTCAAGCGATGCATAATGCGCACAGGGATAGCATTCGACAGTGCTCAGTTGCCCAGTATCTACATCACATAATGCCAGACGTGCATTTGTACCACCGATATCACCTACCAGCGCATAAGTTGTCATGGTTTATCTCCTTAAGTCTTACGAAACAGTCTATATCCTAATGAACCAGTCAAATTGAGGGGATTTTACACAAGGACAAGGGTAAAGACGCATAAAAATGTATCGCTATACTGACAAAAAATATTGTAAGCCCTCAAGCAATGCGAGGGCCATATATTGCTAAGCGTGAAAAAGAGGAATGTTCTATTCAAGAAAAACCTGAACATACCCGTGATTTACTCTGACTGGAAATGAACGGATAGAGTAATTTTCATCTTCCAGACAAAAACCATCACTTAGCCTGAATCGCTCTTTTTTCAACGGACTGGCAACCCATAATTCATCATTATATGGACGAAAGATGGCAACTTGTTGATCCCCGACCAGAGCACAAACACCTGTGCCGGGAACAATATCTTCTGGCAGACAGACTTCTATCCATTGATTCATGCGGTTTCCTCCTCCGATTTAACCATCCTGATTGCAATTTTTTCTTGTGGATATGCAGGCCGATGTTGCGCCCGTTCTGCAACCATCTGAATATTGGGATCACGTTCAGGACTATTAATAAAATGGGAAAAACGGATCAGTGCGTGAGGATCGTTTACGGTTTGCTGCCATTCGCAGACGGTTATCGCTCTCAGCTCAGCCATATCTTGTTTTTTAACTCAAGCCAAGTCCACGCAAGCCAATGGAGTTTAATTCAGCAGCAGTAAAACGATGTTCCCAGTTTTTTTCATAATCTTCATGCGCAAAATCAGCCGGAGATGTACCATTTTTAAGTGATTCAGCCACGTTATGCGCATACGTCAGATTTCTGTCACATCGAGGAGCCGCAGGAATATACATTACATTCCCCCAACCTTGCTGGTTTTCCACGGGAGCAACGGAATGGATAAGATCACAGTGCCACCAGACGGAATCACCGGCTTGTAAAGATGGAATACTGTATAGCCCACAGGCGAGATGAGGGTGCCATTTTTCAGAAGTCGGTAACGCCTTGCTGGGAGCAACACCGCAAAGCTCATCCTCAGGTACATCCTTCAGCAAAGGCCGTAACAGTATATAAGCGATCGCTTCTGGGACGGGGACAACATGCAAAAGCCCTTGATTGAGCGCCATATCTGACAGCGCTGTCCAGCCTTGAAATGTGCGAAAAACCGAACATCGGGTGGCGTTATCCAACTTATATTCATTTATTTCTGGGCGATAGGCTGCATCCCAAGGATCGTAATCTGCAAATCGGCTATTGAAAATATTTCTGAACACTTTCTGATAAGCAGGATGTAGCCAACGTTCCAAAGCTCCTGAGTCAGTATGTGCCCCAAGCCCCTTCGAAATCGTACCCGGAGGCCTGCGCCGGATTCGATCGGGATAAATCATGCTGACATCAGGATCAAACCAACGTGTTCCATCTGACTCAAATTTCCACAGTCGGTTGAGAAAAGATTGTACTTGAGCGATCTCTTCACTTTGCCGAGCCTGCATTTGTGCCTGCGACCAATAGATGGGATAAATTTCCGGACGAGAGGCTTCAAGGCTGCCGAAATAGTTATCCCCCGCGTTTTGATAAACATCATCAAAGTGATTCAAATCAAGATAATCTCGTATAGATTTATCCCATGCCAACGCAGTATCACGGGGAAAATTCTGTCTGATAACTAAACATCCCCGACGTTTAATTTTCTGTATGGTTTCTGCTGTGACTCGGTTTTCGGCCAAATCACACCAGTGGATCTCCGGCCAGGCACTGCCTGCGTTTTTTTCATCTTCCCGGGCTGCGGAGAGTTCTTGTTCTATTTTGTCGCAAACCTGCTTGAACAGACCTTCAACATCACCAATTTGCTCGCGCATGGCTTGCTTCATCTGGCGGATTTTTTTGCGGTAATCATCAGGAAAGGTAATAGAAGTAAATGATGTATCCATTGTAGCCCCCTATTTATTCACCATAATTTGCTTATCATTTTCGTATGCAGATAGAGTTGAAAGGGCGTCGGGCAAAAAAGATTTGTTCATTATTAAAGGGATAACTTACATAGATTTATATGATATTCCCGAGTATGTTGAGCCTTGTTACAACAAAGCATTTTTGCTGATTATAATCAGGCGATGACGGTGTATTTCAGTATCATATCCCCAACAGAATGTTTCCCACTTTTCAATGAGTTCATCCATTGAAGAAATCTGTGTCAGTGGTCGATCCATTTCCGTCCCATCAGAGACATAGACGTGATAATTTGCTGCGAGAGACCATGCAATCATTATCTGCCAAAAGCGTTTACCATCACCTGTTTGCTCTTCGTCAGTAACAATAATGTTGTAATTTTCTAATAGGTATTTGAAAAACTGCCTTGGGAAACCACTTATAGCATCTTGGTGTTCAGCAGAAAATGTACGCCATACCATAATTTGGGTACATGTTTCTTTATCAATGATAATGTCTCTACGGAATGTAATCATAACTGCATAAACGGTTTCTGGGGTATTACCTGCCGTTATCATACGAAATTGATCTTGCTTGAGTGATTTCACAAAGCGGTATCCATAAGGGACTATGAATCCCGGAAAAGAAAAATCTTTCGCACCATTCTCCAGAAAGGTTTTAGTGTGTTCTCTGTTTTTTTCTGAAATACGTAATTTTTGATTGAATTCTGCATCGTGGATCAAATAAGGCATTGTTTGATCCCCTGTATTGTTATGATTCGACATGTCTTGCCCCCAATCAGTAGAACCACCAGAAAATTGAGTGAACACTGCTTAAGGTTCATTATACATATCCTCGTAATTTTTGAGTGAATATTCATCAATTTTAACCAATTGCCCTGTAAAAAGACAGCGCATAAGTTTTATCGTTCGAAATGTCAGCAAAGCTGCAACCAGTGCTAAATATTGTGTATGGGGACTCATATCCATCTTCTTGTGTTTTTCTGGAGCAATAAAGAATGAAATCTTCTGTGATGCTTCCAATTATTTATAATATGACGGATTTCATTCATGAAGTCATGGTCGTTGAGATAAGGACTAATGTTAATACATTTGAGATTTTTTGAAGGTGATTTTTGCTAGATATATCAAATATATATTTGGTTAGGCTTTTATTATGTGAATGCAAGCCCAATTAAAATTTCTTATTAATCAGTCAGCTCAAAAATAACGCCTAAACACGATAATGACTTAATCGGCATTCTTATCATCCTTTCAAGTAAATATAGGATAATCACGAATATTTAATTTTTAACATTTAATGACATAACTACGTTTTAAATCATATTAAGGTTAACTAAAAGTTATAGATACCCAATGAAAACTCATTATTAAATAAACGTTAACCAAAGTAATTTAATTCATCACTGATGTTAGATAACGATAGTGAAGGGTCTGGTAAACTAACGTGAGGTAAAAATAATGATTCTAGATGCCAGTTATACATTATTAGTGGCATGCTTAGCGCTACTAATTGGTATGTTTGTTGTAAAATTTACCCCTTTCCTACAAAAAAATCATATTCCAGAAGCCGTTGTTGGTGGTTTTATCGTTGCTATTATTCTATTGATTTTTGATAAAACAGCTGGTTATACATTTACATTTGATACTTCGTTACAAAGTTTGCTAATGATTAGCTTCTTCTCCTCTATCGGGCTAAGCTCTGATTTTTCTCGCTTACTTAAAGGCGGCAAACCACTTGTATTACTGACTATCGCAGTCACAGTCCTTATTGCCATCCAAAATACCGTAGGTATGGGTATGGCTGTGATGATGAATGAAAGTCCGTTCATCGGCTTAATTGCGGGATCTATCACATTAACAGGTGGTCATGGTAACGCCGGCGCTTGGGGACCTATTTTAGCCGACAAATACGGTGTGGTGGGTGCAGTCGAATTAGCCATGGCCTGTGCGACCATGGGGCTGGTATTAGGGGGATTAATTGGTGGACCTGTCGCAAGACACCTATTGAGAAAAGTCGCTATACCCAAAGCGACAGAACAAGAACGTGATACTATTGTTGAAGCTTTTGAACAACCTAGCGTTAAAAGAAAAATCAATGCGAATAATGTGGTTGAAACCATTTCAATGATGATCATCTGTATTATCGTGGGCGGCTATATCAGTGCTTTATTTAAAGATACTATTCTTCAAATGCCAACCTTCGTATGGTGTTTATTTATCGGTATCATTATTCGTAACGTGTTAGCCCATGTTTTTAAACACGAGGTTTTTGAGCCAACCGTGGATGTTTTAGGAAGTGTGGCCTTATCGCTCTTCTTAGCGATGGCATTAATGTCATTGAAATTTGGTCAACTGGCTGGCATGGCGGGTCCAGTATTAGCCATCATCGCAGTACAGGCCGTCGTTATGGTGTTATTTGCTTGCTTTGTGACATTCAAAATGATGGGCAAAGATTATGATGCGGTCGTTATTAGTGCGGGGCATTGTGGTTTTGGTATGGGGGCAACACCAACCGCCATTGCGAACATGCAGACGGTAACTAAAGCCTTTGCACCGTCACATAAAGCTTTCCTCATTGTACCCATGGTTGGTGCCTTTATTGTCGATATTTCAAACAGTATTTTGATTAAAATCTTTATCGAAATCAGCACCTACTTTGCCTAGTAGTACCGGAGCAGTGGTTTGACCATAACAAACGTATATGGGGTGAATCACTGAATTTCATTTATTTCCTTCCCCAAAATTCATAGCAACTTGTAGGTCACGAAGGATGAAGTTAAGACACCTCGATATCTTTTATGCCGTGATGACTTGCGGCTCATTAACCCGGGCGGCGGAAGTTTTACATATATCTCAACCTGCTGCCAGTAAGGCGCTTAAGCATGCCGAACAGCAATTAGGCCTTGTTTTATTCCAACGTATCAGGGGGAAATTATTACCGACTGATGAGGCATTACTTCTATTTGATGAAGCAAAAGAGGTTTACCGAAATTTAGACCGATTAAGAATTTTGGCACAAAATTTGTCCAAAAATCCGCATGGGAAGTTGGCAATTGGTTGCTTGCCTAGCTTAGGTTTGAGTTTAGTACCGGAAGTCACCGCACAGTTTATAAAAAAACACCCTAATATAAAATTAACCATTGGTACTCATCATACTGCCGATATTTTGCAATTATTAACGCAACAGGATTTAGATATCGGTATTGGCTTCAATCTGGCTATTGAAGGTGGTATTACAGTTCTTCCTATCGCCGAAATTCCTCTTGTGTACGTCGATAATAAAAAAAAGCAATCGCCTGTTTCATTAGCTGATATTGATAAAGAACGTTGGATTCATCCGGGCTCTGATTCTCTCGCACAATTATTACAGCAGTATCATGAATTTTCAGCCTCCAATATTAGTGTTCATACTTATCATATGGCAGCGGAGTTTGTGCAAGCAGGGTTAGGATGCAGTATCACGGATATATTTTCCGCTGAACATACCTTGCCTGAATTCATGATCTACCCTTTAAAAGAAGACTTACATTTATCAGTATCCGTTTTCCATCGTGCAGACAGGCCCTTAACTAAAGCGTCTCAAAACTATGTAAATACTTTGTCATTAATACTCGAGAGAAGAAATAAACTAGTTAACCAAAAGTTATACTCCGGAAATAAAAACTCAATTGTTTAGCTGACCTATTCGCCGTTAAATAATGACTCTTCAAGTTATTATTGGTTGCGGATGATTATGAAAAAACATGTGGTGGTTATTGGTGCAGGTGTGATTGGATTAAGCACTGCATATGCTTTAATTAAAGCAGGTCAAATCGTCACTCTGCTGGAATCAGAATCAGAAGTTGGTATGCAAACCAGTTTTGCTAATGGTGGACAGCTCAGTTATCGCTATGTCTCTCCTCTTGCGGATGCAGGAGTGCCATTACAGGGTTTGCTCTGGATGGGTAAAGATGATTCACCGCTAAACTTAAATATTCAGTGCTCTTTGCCGCAGTGGTCTTGGTTAGTACAATTTACTCTGGCCTGTAATCGAAAAACCAATAAAATTAATGGCGCTCACCTGCTGCGACTTTCATTATTAAGCCAAGAAACCATGAACGCATGGCGCTCGAATGGCGATATTGATGACTTCGTATGGGAAAAGTCAGGTAAATTAATTATTCACCGCGATAAAAAAAGTTTTCAAAAAGCGTGTGAAACTATCGATAACCAATTTCAGCAAGTTTTGGATGCACAAGAGATTGTTTCTTTAGAGCCTTCATTAAAAAATATTCAGTCACAATTGATTGGTGCCATTTATGCGCCAGACGATGAAAGTGCAGATTGTTACTTATTTTGTAAAAAACTGCTGCAATATTTATCAACACAACCACAATTTAATTTGCTTTTACAACATTCAGTTAAATCATTTATTCAAGACAATAATCGCATTATTGGAGTAGCCACTCATCAAGGAACTATTCTTGCTGATGACATCATTGTTTGTGCCGGAAATGGAAGCCGAGAGTTATTACAACCACTTGGAATCAATGTACCTATGTTGGGTTTAAAGGGCTATAGCTTAAGCGTACCTTATCCACAACAAGCACATATTGTACCGAAAATAAATGTAACCGATTATGGCAATAAAATTGTATATGTTAAATTAGATAAACAATTACGCATCGCTGCGATGGTCGATATTGGCTATGATAAATTAGGATTACGTAATAATAGAATTACGGCGTTAAAAAACATTATCAAAAAAACTTTTCCAGAACTACCGAATTTGGATGACGCAGAAACATGGAGTGGTTTACGTCCATCAACACCAAAAGGTCCACCGATTTTAGGTAAAACAGACTATGCCAATCTATGGTTAAATATTGGCCACGGTAGTTTAGGTTTCACATTAGCCGCAGGAAGTGCTGTGATACTCAGCCAATTAATTACAGAACAAACTTCACCTATTTCTTTAGCAGGATTAACGAGGTAGTACATATCATGCCGTCGCCGCAGGGGAGATCATGCCATTATGGTTAGAATTTGCGGTTATCACTTGATTCTCATCCCTGATTAGCCGGATAATCATTCGCTTCAATTTTCCTCACCATTTTTTGCCTGATAAGCCAAACGATTGCGCAAGTAAACGGCTGAACCAACGAGTACAGCACGGATCTTTGTTATCTTGTGACGTAATCGTTTTCGTGGGGCAATCTGATGGCAAAAAGTGGTGGGAAGTAGCGATAAATGTTAACGCATAATATTCAACAGAAAGCAGGGGAAAAACATGTCTGGTATGCAGGCGCGAACTCAATGCAAACTCGATAAGTATTTTAAGATTACTGAACGCGGTTCAACGGTACGTCAGGAAGTTCTCGCCGGATTAACGACGTTTTTGGCGATGGTTTATTCCGTTATTGTGGTGCCGGGTATGCTTGGACAAGCCGGCTTTCCTCATACCGCCGTGTTTATTTCTGTCTGTCTGGTCACGGGTGTCGGCTCATTATTGATGGGACTGTGGGTTAATTTACCGATGGCAATTGGCTGTGCGCTTTCATTATGCACATTTACTGCGTTCAGTTTGGTATTGGGACAGCAAGTGAGTATTCCTGTTGCGCTTGGTGCGGTTTTCCTGATGGGATGCCTGTTTACGTTGATTTCAGTCACGGGTGTGCGAGCGTGGATTTTACGCAATATACCCATGGACATTGCACATGGGGCAGGGATTGGTATCGGGCTGTTTCTATTGCTGATTGCAGCCAATGGTGTTGGTCTGGTGATAAAAAATCCACATGAAGGTCTGCCCGTCGCTTTCGGTTCATTGACCGCTTTTCCCGTGATGATGACGCTATTGGGGCTGGCGGGAATTATTGGTTTAGAGCGGAGAAAAGTACCGGGCAGTATTGTGCTGGTGATTATTGCTATCTCAATTATCGGTTTGATTTTTGATCCGACCGTAAAATATCAGGGATTTTTTAAACTCCCTACCGTGGGAGAAGATGGTTTATCCCTGATGTTCAGTATGGATATTATGGGCGCTTTACAGCCTGCTGTGTTACCCAGCCTTTTGGCATTGGTAATGACGGCGATATTTGATGCGACAGGGACAATTCAGGCAGTGGCAAGTCAGGCAAATCTGCTGGATAAGAGAGGCCAGATTATTAACGGTGGTAAAGCACTGACTGCGGATTCTGCATGCAGTATTTTTGCGGGAGCTATCGGTTCTTCTCCGGCCGGCGTTTATATTGAATCCGCCGCTGGAACGGCTGTTGGCGGCAAAACGGGTTTAACTGCCTCGGTTGTTGGTATTTTGTTCCTATTGATTTTATTCCTGTCCCCGCTGTCGTATTTAGTTCCTGCTTATGCCACCGCACCCGCTTTGATGTATGTCGGATTATTAATGCTGAGCAATGTGCGGAAACTGAACTTCAATGATTTTGTCAGTGCGATGTCGGGCTTGCTGTGCGCAGTGTTTATTGTACTGACTTGCAATATTGTGACAGGAATTATGTTGGGCTTCAGTACGCTGGTTATGGGACGTGTTTTCTCTGGTGAATGGCGTAAGCTGAATGTCGGTACGGTCATTCTTGCCATCATATTGGTTGTATTTTATGCCGGTAACTGGGCTATCTGATCAAAAAACATGCGCAAATGATTGAAGTTTGCGCATCCTCACCTTTGTTAGACACATTTTCAAAATGTGCTAATTTTTCAACACTACCCCGCCGATAAGTATAAAGAATACAAATGACTCGTTGGTCATTGATTCATAATGTGATTGTTTTTTGATTTTCTTTAATAACTGCAATAATTATGGTTATTAGCGCTGTTATTAGGGAAAAAAAACAGTCACAATCTCTTCACCGAAAGATTTTTGGCAATTTGTAAGGGTAACATGGAAATATTCTTTACTATCTTGATCTTGATTTTGGTGGTGTCAGTTTCTGGTGTTCTTACTAAAATGATTCCATTCCGTGTTCCCTTGCCGATAGTGCAAATAGCAATGGGAGCGTTGCTGGCCTGGCCTCATTTTGGTTTACACGTTACTTTCGATCCTGAACTATTCCTTGTTTTACTTATTCCTCCTTTGTTATTTGTTGATGGTTGGAAAACCCCGACCAGAGAATTTTTCCAGCATGGGCGTGAAATCTTTATTTTAGTTTTAGTGCTGGTATTGGTGACGGTTGTCGGCATTGGCTATTTAATTCACTCGTTGCTGCCGAGTATTCCTATTATTGCTGCTTTTGCACTGGCGGCAGTATTATCACCAACCGATGCAGTAGCTCTGTCATCCATTGTTGGAAAAGGGAGTATCCCTAAAAATATGATGAGCGTACTGGAAGGAGAAGCATTGATGAATGATGCTTCTGGTCTGGTAGCGCTTAAATTTGCCGTAGCGATTGCTATGGGAACAATGGCGTTTACCGTCACTGGTGCAACATTGGAGTTTTTCAAAGTTGCTATTGGTGGATTGGTTTCTGGTATTGCTGTCACATTGTTGTACAGTAAATCTCTGCGACTGATGAGCCGCTGGAGTGGCGACGATCCTGCAACACAAATCATGTTCATGATGTTGTTGCCATTCGCCTCTTACATGATTGCTGAACATATCGGTGTATCAGGTATTTTGGCCGCAGTTGCTGCGGGGATGACGATCAGCAAAGCGGGTGTGATCCGCAATGCGCCATTGGATATGCGCTTGCGTGCCGATAACGTTTGGGGAATGCTGGCTTTCGTCTTTAATGGCCTTGTCTTCGTTATGTTGGGACTACAGTTACCGGGCATTTGGGAAACATCTGTGGCTCAGGCAGATCTTGATCCGAATGTTGAAACCTGGATGCTGTTCTCTGCCGTAGGTGTTATTTACGGTGCATTGGTATTGCTGCGATTCGTCTGGCTATGGCTGATGAAAAATATCAGCAAAGTGTCCATGAAGAAAAAACCACTGGAGTTTGTTTCTTATACGACCCGTGAATTGTGGCTGGCTACATTTGCGGGTGTCCGTGGAGCGATTACGCTGGCAGGTGCGCTGTCTGTCCCTCTGTTCTTGCCGGATGGCGATCCGTTCCCGGCACGTTACCAATTGATTTTCATCTCCGCAGGCGTGATTCTGCTCTCGCTGTTTGTAGGGGTTATCGCTTTACCTTTACTGCTGCGTGGTATGAAAGTGGGCGATAAACTGGCGGACTTGAATGAAGTCAGGATGGCAAAAGCTGCAATGGCTGAAGTTGCGATTGTCAGTATGAATAAGATGGAAGAGCGCTTATCTGCCAATACTGAAGAAAAACTGGATGCGGAGGTTATTGGTGAAATCGCTTCCCGGGTTACAGGCCATTTGCGGCGTCGTACTGCCGGTACGGATGAAGCCGAGCATAACCTGATGATTGAAGAGCTGGAGCGTCGTTTCCGTTTAACGGCACTCAGGGCTGAGCGAGGAGAGCTGTATCATCTGCGTGCAACTCGTAAGATTAGCAATGAAACACTACAAACGCTGCTGCATGATCTTGATTTGTTAGAAGCGCTGTTAGTGGGAAAAGATCAATAAACGTAGGTAAAGATCAATAAATCATGTGGCTGTTAACAATCACAACTTTTTTGTGGGCCGCTTCATTTAGCCTGATCGGGGTTTATCTTTCCGGTCAGGTTGATAGCTGGTTTTCTGTACTTGTCAGGGTCGTTCTGGCAGCAATAATATTCTTGCCATTTTTGCGTTGGCGCGGGTTATCGCTAAAAGTCATTGCGTTATATATGGCTGTCGGCGCTTGTCAGCTTGGTGTGATGTATTTGTTTGTATTTCATGCCTATCACTATCTGACCGTGGCTGAATTTTTGCTGTTTACCATTATGACACCGCTCTATGTCACATTGATTTATGATTTGATGGGACGTCATCGACTGCGTTGGGGTTATGCCCTGAGTTCTTTGCTCGCGGTGGCGGGGGCGGCGATTATCCGATATGACCATCTGAGCGAATCTTTCTGGGTTGGCCTGATATTGGTGCAATTGGCGAATATTTTCTTTGCTGTTGGTCAGGTTGGTTATAAGCGCTTGATGGAAATCCACCCGATCCCGCAGCGAGTTGCCTTCTCATGGTTCTATCTGGGAGCATGTGTTGTCGCCATAATCGGTTGGCTGATGTTTGGCGATCCACAAAAATTACCGACAACTCAGTTACAGTGGGGTATCCTGATTTGGTTAGGCGCAGGTGCATCAGGTATTGGCTACTTTATGTGGAACTATGGCGCAACCCAAGTGGATGCCGGAACACTGGCTATTATGAATAACATGCTGGTTCCGGCGGGGTTATTGGTCAATTTCGCAATTTGGCAGCACCACCCTGATTGGCTGAGTTTTACCATTGGAGGCAGCTTGATTGTTGCGTCACTTTGGGTACATCACCGTTGGGTACTGAAAGCCGCTTCACAAACGGTAAATTATCCACCGCGTGCTGGCGCGAAGAACGAATAAAAGTATCAATAGCTGGTTGGCGCTGTTCTCCTTCTCGGTTGGCAGCGTACAATCTGCTCCATAATCCCTCTCCCAGTGTTTTGGTTACAACCAATCCCTGTCTTTCGAATGTCTCCACAGCCCAATGCGGTAGTGCGGCGATACCCAGACGTGCTGCAACCATCTGGATCAATAACAGGGTATTATCAACAGTTTTTAATGTCGGGGTAACCTCAGCAGGCTGGAGAAAACGTCGCCAAATATCAAACCGTTGCCGCTGTACGGGATAAATCAGCAGAGTCTCAGAAGCAAGATCTTGCGGGAGGATATCGCGCTTATTCGCCAATGGATGATCCGGTGCAATCACCAGCTTCACTTCATAGTCAAATAGCGGCGTATAGTGCAGATTGCTGTCCGCAATAATGTCTGATGTCAGGACAATATCCAGTTCTCTCTGTTGCAGTGCAGGCTGGGGATCAAATGTTACACCGGATTTAAAATCCACGTTAACCTGCGGCCAACTCTCACGAAAACGCTTAAGTGCAGGTGTCAGCCACTGGATGCAGCTATGACATTCAATGGCAATACGCAGATTTGTCTCTTCCGGTTCATTGCATTCACGTAAAGAGGCTGTAATCAGGGGCAATACTTGCTCCGAGAGCCTTAATAACACTTCCCCCTGAGAAGTCAGTTTCAGAGGCTGGCTTTTACGAATGAATAGCTTGAATCCTAGCCGGTGTTCTAACTCACTGAATTGATGAGAAAGGGCCGATTGTGTCTGATGCAGATAATTTGCTGCCGCTGCTAACGATCCACAATGATTCAATGCCTGTAACGTTTTTAAATGTTTTATTTCGATCATGAAAAACCTTCAAGTTGATGATGAATAATTTGCGCTTGTGGTTTATACACTACCTGTTGATTATAGAAGTGTAAACATCTAGACGGCTAAAATTTAACGGGTGACGACATGACAGTTTTGAATCATACATTAGGTTTTCCACGTATCGGCTTGAAAAGAGAGCTAAAAAAGGCGCAAGAGAATTATTGGGCAGACAAAATTTCTCAACAAGAATTGTTGGAGACAGGTCGTGAATTACGTACCCGTCACTGGCAACAACAAAAAGATGCGGGTGTTGATTTAGTTCCCGTTGGTGATTTTGCATGGTATGACCAAGTATTGACCACGAGCTTGTTGTTGGGCAATGTTCCTCCGCGCCACCAAAATGAAGATGGCAACATTGATTTGGATACACTGTTCCGTATTGCCCGTGGCCGGGCACCGACAGGTACGCCAGCGGCTGCATCGGAAATGACCAAATGGTTCAATACAAACTATCACTATATCGTCCCTGAATTTCAGGAAGGTCAGGAATTCAAACTCGGTTGGACTCAACTGTTGGATGAAGTGGATGAAGCTCTGGCATTGGGACATAAAATAAAACCTGTTCTTTTAGGCCCTGTGACTTATTTGTGGCTTGGTAAGGTCAAGGGAAAAGCGTTTGATCGTCTATCATTATTGGCCGATATTCTTCCTGTATATCAGCAAGTATTGGCTGAACTGGCAAAACGTGGCATTGAATGGGTACAGATTGATGAGCCAGCTTTAGTACTAGAACTACCAGAAGAATGGCTGGCAGCGTTTTCAACGGCTTATCAGGCGCTTGAAGGGCAAGTGAAATTATTGCTGACGACTTATTTCGATAGCATCGGTCATAATCTGGAGGCAATCAAATCACTGCCAGTACAAGGATTGCATGTTGATTTAGTCGCAGGACAAGATTCTTTGGATAATTTGGTGAGCTTGCTGCCAGAAAATTGGCTGCTCTCACTGGGAGTCATTAACGGTCGCAATGTCTGGCGAGCTGATGTGAGTGAGAAATACCAGCTTATAGCGCCACTGGCAGCTAAAAGAGATGTGTGGATCGGTACTTCTTGTTCGCTTTTGCATAGCCCGATTGACCTAAATGATGAGACGGGATTGGATGAAGAAGTGAAGAGCTGGTTTGCCTTCGCATTGCAGAAATGTGCAGAACTCTCTTTGTTGTCACAGGCGCTGAATACCCCGGCAGGCAGCAAACAGGCTGAACTGGATGCTTATAGTGCGCCGATTCGCGCCCGTCGTAGCTCCACAAGAGTGCATAACTCTGCGGTCGCTGAGCGTCTTTCTGCCATTAAGCCACAGGATAGCGAACGTAATCAGGCATATCCTGAACGCGCAAGACTTCAGCGTCAACGTTATAACTTACCACTGTGGCCAACGACGACCATCGGTTCATTCCCACAAACAACGGAAATCCGTAGCTTGCGGCTCGACTTTAAAAAAGGTCGGGTGGATAGCCAGCATTACCGGACGAATATCAGTGAACATATCAGACAAGCGATTCAAGAACAGGAGCGTCTGGAGTTGGATGTATTGGTACACGGTGAAGCTGAGCGTAACGACATGGTGGAATATTTTGGTGAGCACTTTGACGGTTATGTCTTTACCCAAAATGGCTGGGTACAAAGTTATGGCTCCCGTTGCGTGAAACCACCCGTGATTATTGGCGATATCAGCCGTCCAGAAGCAATTACCGTAGATTGGGCGACATATGCACAGTCTTTGACTGATAAGCCAGTGAAAGGGATGTTGACGGGGCCTGTGACGATTCTTTGTTGGTCATTCCCAAGAGAAGACGTCAGCCGTGAAACTATCGCTAAACAGATTGCGCTGGCTTTGCGTGATGAAGTTGATGATTTGCAAAAAGCAGGCATTGGTATCATTCAGATTGATGAGCCAGCATTACGTGAAGGATTGCCACTACGCAGGGAAGAATGGCAGGCATATCTGGAGTGGGCGGTGGATGCCTTCAAACTGAGTGCAGCAATTGCGGAAGATGACACCCAAATTCACACTCATATGTGTTATTGCGAGTTCAATGACATCATGGAGTCCATTGCAGCACTGGATGCGGATGTGATCACCATTGAAACTTCTCGCTCAGATATGGAGTTACTGGATTCATTCGAACACTTCTCATATCCGAATGAAATCGGGCCGGGAGTGTATGATATTCACTCACCAAACGTACCAAGCGTTGAATGGATTGAAGCATTACTGCGTAAAGCGGCTGATCGTATCCCGGTTGAGCGCTTGTGGGTTAACCCGGATTGTGGCCTGAAAACTCGTGGCTGGCCGGAAACAAGACAATCACTGGCGAACATGGTAGAAGCAGCTAAACGCCTGCGCTCTTCGGTGATTAATTAATTTTAGAATTAATAGATAATTGTATAGATAGATAAAGATAGATAAATAAATAGAAATGCCCGCCACAATAGATGACATGTGGCGGGCAAAAAGCATCATTTACCCAGCAGATTATCTTTCAGCATATTCAAGCCAGCGGATTTTAAATCCAGATTTTCCGGAACCTCACCGTTTGGTGTGGCTTTATCGATTAGATTCGGTAAATGTCTGGAGAGCAAAGAAGAAGCTTCATTGGGGTCTATCCCAATTTTTTCGGCCAACTGTTGTATCGTAGAAGAGCCAAAAATAGAAGAAAGTTGATCCACATGAATCGGTAAATTTTCACCTGAACCAATCCATGAATGGATAGTGCCATCCAGTCCTTGCTGGGAAAACTTTTCAATTAATCCACTCATTCCTCCCTGACCTTCAACCCAGTCCATCATATGCTGGAGTTGCTGATTTTTTCCACTACCCAGCATATTAGCGATTTGATCAAAAAAGCTCATCGTAACTCCCCTTTTGTTGAGGCTTTATCCGGCTAACCAGATAAAACACTTAATTAGGTATGTTTGCAGGAACAAATCAGTAGAAATGTTATGAGATAAAGATGTATGACAGATTTAATTATTACAGTAGCACAATATTTAAAATGCGCTTTATTTTGGGTAATGGGAGGCATCTGGATATTAAGTAATTCTTCTTATGTTATTTATATTTATTCACACAAGTATGTGAAAAACAAAACCTCCTGTTATTGATAAAATCATTTTATATTCATTATGTTATGTTTATTTTCTTATCACATATATAAACTGTGAATGTGATATCCATCGTTTTTTTGTGAAGTTATCTATGTGAAGATAAAAAGGTAACAAATTGTCACACAACACCAGGGAACCTCATGAATAATTCAATACAAAAAATAGGGGTTATAGGACTGGGAGCGATGGGAATGGGAATCGCACAGTCTTTAATAAGAGCAGATATTCCAATTTATGGTTTTGATCTAAACAGTAAAGCTTGTGAACAATTAAAACAGGCTGGTGCGATAGGTGTAGATAGTAAAGCAGATCAGTGGTGTCAGGAGCTGGATGCAATTTTATTGGTAGTAGTTAACAGTGAGCAAATAGAAAATATTTTATTTGGAGGAGAAAAACCGTTAGTTACACAATTTAAGGAAAACACAGCAGTTATTCTGCATAGTACGATTTCTTCTGAACAGGCGAAAAATTTCGCTTATCGTTTGCTCAAATATAACATTCAAATGTTTGATGCACCAATTTCAGGAGGGATATTAAAAGCAGAGCAAGGCCAGTTAACAATTATGGCCTCTGGACCTTCTGAATTGTTCGAACGACTCAAACCAATTTTCAATGTAATGTCTGAACGTCTTTACTACATCGGTCCTGAAGTTGGTCAAGGCTCAATGGTTAAAATGATTCATCAGTTATTGGCAGGTGTACATATTACCGTTGCGGCAGAAAGTATGGCGCTTGCCGCCAAAACAGGTATCTCATTGGACTTAATGTATGACATCGTGACTCATGCGGCAGGAAATTCATGGATGTTTGAAAACCGTGTTCCCCATATTCTAGCTGGAGATTATACACCTAAATCTTCCGTAGATATTTTTGTTAAAGATCTGGGAATTGTTCTTGATGCGGGTAGAGCAATGAAATTTCCGTTGCCAATGGCGACAGCAGCATATCAGATGTTTTTAACTGCTAGCAATGAGGGAATGGGGCAATGGGATGATAGTGCGGTGATCAATACTTTTAAAGGAATAACTTTACCAGAAATAAAGTTATGACTATCAAACTCGGGGTAATTGCTGATGATTTCACTGGAGCAACAGATATTGCCAGTTTTATGGTTCAAAGTGGTTGGAAGGTTATCCAATTATTAGGAGTACCAGATGAAAACACGCATATACCATATGATGTAGATGCTATTGTGGTTAGTTTGAAAAGTCGTTCTTGTCCCGTTAATGATGCGATAGAAAAATCACTGAAATCCTGTCGATGGTTACGGTATAAGGCAGGTTGCCAGCAACTTTTTTTTAAATATTGCTCCACTTTTGACTCAACTTCTGAAGGAAATATTGGCCCAGTTATAGATGCTTTAATGGATGAACTCCAAGCCGATATTAGCCTGATTTGTCCGGCACTTCCTGTTAATGGACGAACAGTAGTAAATGGATATTTATATGTGCATGGAAAATTATTGAATGAGTCTGGAATGCAATATCATCCTACTACTCCCATGAAAGATGCTAATTTGCTCCGACTGATAGAACTGCAAGCAAAAGGACAGGCTGGGTTAGTTGATATTCACTGTGTTCGTCAGGGAAAACAGGCCATTTACTATCAAATGGAATCATTACGTCAGCGTGGTATTCGCTATGCAGTCGTGGATGCCATGAGGATGGAGGATTTATTATCAATTGCTCAAGTTGCATCGGACATGATTCTAGTCACGGGAGGATCGGGTTTAGGGGGAGCTCTTGCTAGTTATCATACAGGAAAAACTTTGGCAGCTTCGATAATTGGAAATGCTCCACCAATTAAAGGCAGAAGGTCAGTTATTCTTTCGGGAAGTTGTTCGGTCATAACAAACCAGCAAGTCAGTGAATATAAGAAAATAGCACCTGCAATGGTGCTGAAGATTGGCGAATGTATCAATAACCCTGAGTATGCAAGTCAATTAGCTGATTGGGTTATCCAGCAACCATCGAATGATTTGGCACCAATGTTATATTCGACACATTCTCCTGAATCATTGAAAATGATCCAGCAACAATATGGGGCAATAAAAGCCAGTAATTCAATTGAATTGGTTTTTGCTGAGGTTGTCAGGAAACTGAAAAGACGAGGATTCAATACGTTTATCGTTGCGGGAGGAGAAACTTCCGCGCAAGTTGTGCAGAGTTTAGAAATCAAACAATTGATTATCGGTACATCCATTTCTCGGGGTGTTCCTTGGGTACATGGTTTGCAGACTGATTATTGGTTAGCTCTGAAATCAGGCAATTTTGGTCACAAAGATTTCTTTTTACATGCACAAACTACATGAACAAAAAATAGGGAGATTTAACGATAAATCTTCTACCGCTTATTGTCTTGTATTACGTCATGTTAGTTGGGAGTAATTTACTACCAGAAGATAACTGAATTGGCCTGAATTCAAAATGAAAAGAGCTGAATAGTTGATAATGCGCATCTCAGATAATAAGGAGTGATGGTGGCTAAATTTTCAGCTAATTTGAGCGTAATGTTTACCGAAATTCCCTTTACTGAGCGTTTTGCCCGGGCTGCAAATGCAGGTTTTAAAGGTGTTGAATTCTTGTTCCCTTATGAAGAATCAATGGAGGAACTTGCAGTATTATTGAAGAAGCATCAACTGACACAAATACTATTCAATATGCCAGCGGGTGATTGGAATAAAGGTGAGAGGGGAATAGCTTGTTTACCCGGTCGCGAGAAAGAATTTATTGATGGAGTGCACAAGGCATTGGAATATGCTTTGGAATTAGACTGTAAACAACTTCATGTAATGGCGGGTAAATTGGGTAATCAATTTACGTTGGAACAACAATACGAATGTTATATTAAAAATCTCCGATACGCTGCGGATGTGATGGCTAAATATGATATCAATGTATTAATTGAACCGATCAATATTCGCGATATACCCGAGTATTTTTTAACAACACAAAAACAGGCTGAATTGTTGTTAGAATCTATTGATCGTAAAAATGTTTTTATTCAATTGGATCTTTATCATTGCCAGATTATGGAAGGTGATTTATTGCGTACGATAGAACGATTGTGGGGGAAATTTAGCCATATTCAAATAGCCTCAGTGCCTGAACGCAATGAACCAGATAATGGTGAGGTGAATTATTTTTGGTTGTTCAGAAAGTTAGATGAGATGGGATATCAAGGATGGCTTGGGTGTGAATATCATCCAGCAGGCCATACGGAAGAAGGGCTTGGATGGTTAATAAAAGCCCAGTCATGATGGTGCGACAATGGCAGTAGGAGAGTTAATGAGTCCCCCGGAGCGCAGAGATTTTATTTATCGTCACTTACATGAACATCGGACGGTTTCTATTGGTGCATTAGTTGAGTTGCTGAGTGTCTCTCATATGACTGTGAGACGTGATATTCGTATTTTGGAGGATGAGGGTAAAGTTATTGGGATTTCTGGAGGTGTTCAGCTCAATGATGCTTTACGGCAAGAATTACCCTGGAGTGAAAAAGCACTTATTAATCATAGGTACAAACGTGCGCTCGGTAAATATGCTGCATCATTAGTAAAAGATGGGCAGGTGGTTTATCTGGATGCAGGAACGACGACATTTGAAATTGCTCAGGTATTGGCAGAACGTTTCAATTTGACGATTGTCACCAATGATTTTTCAATTACTCAATGTTTGATGAATAAACCGCAACTTAATTTATTTCATACTGGAGGGCAGGTCGATAAGCGTAATTACTCCTGCGTTGGGAATACTGCCGCCATGGTATTACGTACTTTGAATGTGGATATTGCATTTATCAGTACCAGTTCATGGGATCTTGAGCATGGAATTTCTACGCCTCATGAAGAAAAGGTTTTTGTAAAACAAACTTTATTGGAAATAGCTCGTAGAAAAATATTGATTTCTGATAGCAGTAAATACGGCAAATATGGCATGTTTCATGTCTGTTCACTTTCAAATCTAAATGACGTTGTGTGTGATGGGCAATTGCCAAAATCAGAACAGCAACAATTACAGGAGATAGGCCTGAAGCTACATATTGTAGATGTATAATAAAAAATCATTATTTAAAAAATATCCTAAAGAAACTATTAAAGAAAATATTTATATGAAAATTATTATTGATTCCGATGGTTTTTGTGGTGGCTATTTTTCTTAATGATAATTATTGGTTGAATGTTGAATGTTGAATGTTGAATGTTGAATGTTGAATGTTGAATGTTGAATGTTGAATAATTAATTATCAATAATGTCAAGTTATTATTTTCCCGGTTGAGATCATTTATTCAATGATGATATTCAGGTGTTTTATCTCTAATAACATAATATTTAATGAGGTTTGAAGATGGCATCTTATATTCCGATCATTGGATTGGGAGTATCGGTATTTACGTTGATTTTTCTGGTCTTACGTACTCGTATTCATGTATTGCTTGCCATGTTGATTGCTGCAGTCATTGCTGGGATTACTGGAGGTTTAACTATAAGTAATGTCGTTGAGGTAATTACGAAAGGATTTGGTTCGACACTGGGTAATATAGGTATTGTGATTGGACTGGGGATCATGATGGGACGGATATTGGAGGTATCTGGTGCAATGGAACAAATCGCTTATAGCTTGATTAGACTTTTGGGGAAAAAGCGAGAAGAATGGGCGTTAGCGATTACCGGTTATATTGTCAGCATTCCCATCTTTGTTAACTCAGCTTTTGTGATCCTATATCCATTAGCAAAAGCATTAGCTAAGAAAGGTAAACGAAATTTATTGACACTGGGAGTCGCATTGGCAGGTGGATTGGTAGTGACTCACCATGTTGTCCCTCCAACTCCCGGGCCACTTGGTGTAGCTGGAATATTTGAGGTTAGCATAGGTTCAATGATGCTGACAGGTATGATATTAGCTATCCCATGTGTGATTGGCATAACCCTTTATGCTAAGTGGTTAGAAACTAAGTATCCTGAATATCAGCTTAAGGATATAGAAGAAAACTCAGAAAATTTGCAACAAATACATAAAAATTATGTGGAAGAGAAAGCCAATAAACAGCTACCGAGTTTACTTCTTTCCCTTTTGCCGATTGTTGTACCAATTGTGCTGATTTTTATTAATGTCATTATTGGAATGTTACAAAGAACTGAAGAGATTACTGATAAAACAAATAATCTTTCTTTTCAGATTATTAATTTTCTTGGAACACCAATTATTGCGCTGTCAATCAGTGTCTTGTTGGCTATTTATACACTAATACCAAAAGCCAGTAAGTACGAGGTGAATGAGTATTTGGAAACAGGATTACAAACGGTAGGTATGATTCTGTTGGTAACAGGAGCAGGAGGTGCATTGGGAGCTATATTAAATGAAAGTGCAGCAGGGGCATTATTGGCACAATATATTACCAGCTTGCCAATAACACCAATTTTGATTCCATTCATTATTTCTACCCTAATGCGTTTGGTTCAAGGCTCTGGTACTGTGGCAATGATAACTGCGGCCTCTATTTCAGCACCTATTATCAGCCAGATACCAGATATTAATATGCTTGTAGCCGCTCAGGCTGTGATGATGGGATCGCTGTTCTTTGGTTTCTTCAATGATAGCTTGTTCTGGATGGTTAATCGGATGATGGGCATTAAAGACGCAAAGCAACAGATGATCGTTTGGTCAATTCCTACCACCATAGCATGGGGAATTGGACTTTGTGGTGTACTGCTTCTTAACCTTGTTATGTAAGTTGTAATAATTCAAATTTGATCTGGCAGTTATTCATATTTATTCGGTGATTGTCAGATTATCTTCAAGCAAAGTTCTTCCCTTCAACTGTGACTTTCATTACCCTTCGCTGTTTCGCTCAAGCAGCGTTTTTCATACGTATTTATCCCGCCATAGGTAAAAATGACGTTCAGTATTTATAAAGAAAAAATCTTTATAAAACAGCCTTTATTGTAATTTATCCGTATAACATATTGATTTTTTATGGCAGGAAGTATGACAAATATGGCATGTTTCATGTTTGTCCACTTTGGATATTGTCTGTGATGGGACGTTGCCGACGTCAGAACAACAATGACGGGGAATTGCTCTGAAACTACATATGCAACAAACAGGGTTTAGTAAGGCGGTGTAGGAATGAGCTTTTGAGACTGGTAACGCTATTTTTCTGGAGCATCAGTTATTCATTCAGCAATGCCATTCGTGCATTTATCGCCAATAATACAGATTGAAATGAGGTTTTATGATGGAGTTTTATATTCCCATTATTGGATTGGGAGTGGCGGTATTTACGCTGATTTTTTTAGTTTTACGCACTCGTATTCATGTACTGCTTGCCATGTTAATTGCTGCGATAATCGCCGGTATTTCTGGTGGTTTAACGATGAGCAATGTCGTTGAGGTGATTGCCAAAGGATTTGGCTCGACATTGGGCAGTATCGGCATAGTGATTGGTTTGGGAAGTATGATGGGGCGGATCCTGGAGGCTTCAGGCGCAACTGAGCGGATCGCCTATAGCTTGATTAAATGGTTGGGGAAGCGGCGTGAAGAGTGGGCTTTGGCTATTACCGGCTATATCGTCAGTATTCCCATCTTTGTAAATTCAGCTTTTGTGATCCTCTACCCGTTGGTGAGGGCATTGGCAAAGAAAGGAAATCGCAATGTATTGACTCTGGGAGTCTCTCTGGCCGGAGGGTTAGTGGTAACCCATCATATTGTACCGCCAACGCCGGGTCCTCTTAGCGTGGCAGGGATTTTCGGGGTGAGCATAGGTTCAATGATGTTGGCAGGAGCTGTACTGGCGATTCCATGCGTTATTGGCATTACCCTTTATGCAAAGTGGCTGGCGACTAAATATCCTGAATATCAGGCTCCTGATACAGAGAAAAATGCGCAACAAATTCATCAGCGCTATATGGAAGAAAAAGAGAGTAAACCGTTACCGAGTTTATTTCTGTCCCTTTTACCTATTGTCGTGCCGATCGTCCTGATTTTCATGAGCGTCATGAATGGAGTGCTACTGAAAACCGATGAATTTGCGGGCAAGGAAGAGGCTTTCTATTTTCAGGCTTTGAATTTCCTTGGATCTCCGATTATTGCGCTGGCAATCAGCGTATTGCTGGCGGTTTACACTCTCATGCCAAAAGCCAGCAAGCAAGAGGTGATTGAACATTTGGAAGCCGGGTTGAAAACAGTCGGTATTATTCTGTTGGTATCCGGCACGGGAGGCGCATTGGGCGCGGTATTAAACGAAAGCTCGACAGGGACAATACTGGCGCAGTATATCGCCAGCCTGCCAATAACACCGGTATTGATTCCATTTATCATTGCGACCTTAATACGCATTATCCAAGGTTCTGGCACTGTAGCAATGATTACCGCTGCTTCTATCTCAGCCCCTGTTATCAAACAGATACCGGATATTAATATGTTGGTGGCAGCTCAAGCCGCAGTGATGGGAACGCTGTTTTTCAGCTACTTTAATGATTGTTTTTTCTGGGTAGTTAACCGGATGATGGGTATTAAAAATGTAAGGCAACAGATTATCGTCTGGTCAGTTCCGACGACCATTGCTTGGGGAATTGGGCTATGTGGTGTATTGGTGCTCAATCTTGTGATGTAAATGATCTTATGTTCACTTCGTTTTTTAAACTGTAATTCAAAATCTATTGGATATAGCGCCCTGTAGAGGGTGCTTTTCCGTTGACGGGCTTTGTGACTGATCTTCGAATATTCTTTTTATTTCAGCATGATACTCTCTACATTATTTCTTTGCTAAATTGTGATTATTGTCTGTTTGTGATTGTTGTCACAAATGTATGTAATCGTTTCTTTTTTAAATCGATTAAAGATGATTTTAGTCACTAAAAAGTGTCAGAGTATTCACTAAATTTAGGTATCCATATTTTGAATCAATGTCCGTTGAGGAGTCTGATATGTCTGATGTATTTCATTTAGGTATCACTAAAAGCGACCTGCAAAGCGCGACTCTGGCGATTGTGCCAGGCGATCCTAACCGTGTTGAGAAAATAGCGCGATTGATGGATAACCCAGTACATCTGGCTTCCCATCGTGAATTTACAACATGGCGCGCAGAAATTGACGGAAAAGCCGTAATCGTCTGCTCCACCGGAATTGGTGGCCCCTCGACGTCGATTGCTGTAGAAGAATTGGCACAACTGGGTGTACGTACTTTCTTGCGTATCGGTACGACTGGTGCGATCCAGCCACATATCAACGTGGGAGATGTACTGGTTACGACAGCAGCAGTACGTTTAGATGGAGCTAGTTTACACTTTGCACCAATGGAATTCCCGGCGGTTGCCGATTTTGAGTGTACTAATGCATTGTATGAAGCGGCTAAATTATCCGGCTCTGCGACTCATGTTGGTGTGACAGCTTCTTCCGATACCTTCTACCCCGGACAGGAACGCTACGATACTTATTCTGGTCGTGTTGTCCGCCGTTTCCAAGGCTCCATGAAAGAGTGGCAGGAAATGGGCGTAATGAACTTCGAGATGGAATCTGCAACATTGCTGACCATGTGTGCCAGTCAGGGATTGCGTGCTGGCATGGTAGCCGGAGTTATTGTTAACCGTACACAACAGGAAATTCCTGATGCTGAGCTGCTGAAAAAAACAGAAAGCGATGTTCTGGGAATCGTTGTTGAGGGTGCCCGCCGCCTGCTGTAATACCCTTTATTATCTAATTTATTATGCAGTTTATTATTCATATAGACATAAGGGCCGGAATATTCCGGTCCTATCATTTGTGCGATCTTCTCTTCCTTTCATTACAAAATCTGATAATGTCATAACGTTTTGTGCTAACAACCATTTATGCTAGTTACTATCAATTGAGTCCTCCAGAACCAATAATTGTTTGTTTTATAACGTTCTGTCTCCCATAGATTTCAAGTTATTGTCGACCAGGCCACAATTTGAAAGGTAAAAGGCATATTTTAATTGCAAAAAGAGTGACTATGACCACAACATTTCTATCTCATCCTTCGCTACTTCCTTTGAATGGTGGCATTAATTTTCGTGACTTAGGCAATAAGTCGCTGAGTAATGGCGCTAAAATTAAGTCAGGTTTGCTATTTCGTTCCGGCTCACTGGACAGACTGACAGAAAACGATCAGGTTTTTTTGGCGGATCAGAATCTTTTTCAGATCATCGACTATCGTGATAATAGCGAAATCATGGATAAACCTGATCAGATATGGCATTGCGCTCATTACCACCATGCTCCGGCAAATCCTCTTGCCAAAGAAGTTGATGCTAATCTGGACAAGCTAGGTAAAGAGATACTGGAGCAATTTGATGCAAAAGTATTTATGTCACGCCTGTATGAATTGCTTCCGATCAATAACCCTGCCTATAAAAAATTGGCTACTCTATTGTTGCAACCGGACAAAGGTGGAATTGTACAACACTGTGCAGTAGGTAAAGACAGAACGGGAGTTGGCTCTGCACTGGTTTTGCTGGCACTGGGTGCGGATTTGGATATGGTCATGGAAGATTATTTGCTGACCAATGTCACGTTGGCTCCCTACCGGGACTATTTATTGAATGAACACGCAAAAATCATGAGTGAAAGTGTGGTTGAAAAATTTGCTTATGTTTACTCAGTCAGGGAGGAATTTTTGCTGACTGCATTAAATAGTATTAATCAGCATTATGGCAGCGTGGATATTTGGCTGGAAAAAGATATCGGGCTCAATATTGCTGCACGTGAAAAACTACAATCTTATTTTCTCGAATAATCAAATTTTATTGAATCAAAGCATTAGGTTAGCATTGGTTGATTTGCTCAGTGCTAACCTATGACATCATATTGATAACACAGGAAAGACTAATGTGAATCTGCATGACATCATCGAACTGGTCACTAATTTTGTAAAAGCCCATGAAGTTTGGGCAATTCCTATCATTTTCCTACTAGCGTTTGGTGAATCACTGGCATTTATCTCTCTATTATTACCAGCGACGATCATTTTATTGGGCTTAGGGGCATTGATTGGTGAAAGCGGGTTGAATTTCTGGCCGATATGGCTGGCCGCAGCCGCAGGTGCTTTCTTTGGTGACTGGCTCTCTTACTGGTTTGGTTTCCACTACAAAGAAAATGTTGGCAAGATGTGGCCACTTTCTCGTCATCCCCAAACTTTGGTTCGCGGTCATCGTTTTTTCGGGCGCTGGGGAGTCTGGGGAGTATTCATTGGACGATTCTTTGGGCCATTGCGGGCAGTTGTGCCGCTGGTAGCCGGGATTTGCGCTATGCCAAAACGTCATTTTCAGCTTGCCAACTTTGCTTCTGCCTTGATTTGGGCATTTGGTATCTTAGCTCCGGGGGCTTTTGGTCTGCGTTGGTTGGCCGAATGGATGGGATAAGTGCGGATTAAGTGCGGATAAAGTCAATCTGGATGGCTTTATTGCGAACCGCTTTGCAAACTAAAAGAAACCTATTAAATAATCTGGACATCTATACAGCGTCTATTTAACTTACATTGAGGCCAGTGAGCCAGAAGCAGTTAACCGGAATGACGTTAGCGAGGATGTATAGGTGGATATCCAGTGGTTATATATGTTAATTGGCGGTTTAAGTGGATTGCTGGGCGGAGGGATCTTCGTCTGGCTTTCCATTCACCAGCGAATTCAGCAAAAAGAGCAGGAACTGCGTGAATTATATAGCCAGCTTGCTGTGAACCATGAAAAGTTGGAACAATCCCATTACTGGCGTACCGAATGTGAACAGTTAAACCAAGAGTTGCTGACTCAGCGCGAAATTAATAGCGCTCAGGAATCTGAATTACGAGAATTAAGTACTCGTCTGGAAGAGAGCAAACTGGCAGCGGAGGAAAAACAACGTTTATTGATCAACAGCGAACAGCGCCTGAATACCCAATTTGAAAATCTCGCTAATCGTATTTTTGAGCAAAATCGTCTTCGTACTGACGAACACCACCGTCAAAATCTCAATAATCTCCTGATGCCATTTCGTGAACAACTGGAAGGATTTCGCCGTCAGGTGCAAGACAGTTTTGGGCAGGAAGCACGTGAACGGCATACCCTCACTCATGAAATTCGCAATCTTCAGCAGCTCAATGCACAGATGGCAAAAGAAGCCATTAACCTCACAAAAGCCCTGAAAGGCGATAATAAAATACAGGGAAACTGGGGGGAGATGGTGCTGGCTCGTGTGTTGGAAGCTTCCGGCTTGCGTGAAGGGTATGAATTCCAGACTCAGGTTAATATTAAAACTGAAAACAGTGAGCGTTTTCAGCCTGATGTCATTGTGCATTTGCCACAAGGCAAAGATGTGATTATTGATGCCAAAATGTCCTTGGTTGCTTATGAACGTTATTTCAACAGTAATGATGAACAGCAGCAGGTGCAGGCATTACAGGAACATGTTAATTCGATAAAAGGACATATTCGGGGTCTAAGCAAGAAAGATTATCAGCAATTGCCGGGGCTGCGATCGCTGGACTATGTTCTGATGTTTATTCCTATAGAGCCGGCTTATTTGGTGGCACTGAATCAGGCTCCTGAATTACTGGATGAAGCACTGAAACATAATATTATGCTGGTTAGTCCATCCACCTTGCTGGTTGCTGTTCGTACTATCAATAATCTTTGGCGCTATGAATATCAGAGCCAAAATGCGCGCCTGATTGCTGATAAAGCCGCCAGAATGTATGACAAAATGCGATTGTTTGTGGACGATATGCAAGGGTTGGGGCAAAGCCTCAATAAAGCACAGGCGAGTTATCATTTTGCCATGAAAAAACTGGTTGAAGGACGAGGAAACCTCATTAGTCAGGCTGAAGGATTTCGCGATTTAGGTGTGGATGTGAAGCGCCCTATTGATTCACAGCTGATTGATATATCCAATGGATTTCAAGATGCAGCCAACAAAGCGGCAACTTGAAATACAAGGGGATAAATCTTTCCAATCGTTGCCGTGGAGGGATAAAGTCTGGATAGGGTTTTACCCGAAAGGCTGGTACACTTGCTATAAATTTTTTGAATAAAAAGCGGACAAATAACATGGCAGATCAATCAAAAGAAACCACTGATTTTGGTTTCCGCACCGTAGTCAAAGAAGAGAAAAAAGACATGGTAGCAGAGGTGTTTCACTCTGTAGCCGCAAAATATGACCTGATGAATGATTTGATGTCATTCGGCATTCATCGTATCTGGAAACGTTTCACTATTGAGGCCAGCGGTGTTCGTCGTGGACATAAAGTACTTGATCTTGCAGGCGGAACGGGTGATCTGACGGCGAAGTTTTCCCGTATCGTAGGTGAAAACGGTCAAGTCGTTTTGGCGGATATTAACGACTCGATGTTAAAAGTCGGACGCGAAAAATTACGTGATATCGGTATTGTGGGTAATGTCAGTTATGTTCAGGCTAATGCTGAAGAATTACCTTTCCCGGATAATCACTTTGACTGCATTACCATTTCATTTGGTTTGCGTAATGTCACGGAGAAAGAAAAAGCCCTGCGCTCTATGTGCCGTGTACTTAAACCGGGTGGACGTTTGTTGGTACTGGAGTTCTCCAAACCTGTATTGGCACCATTGAGTAAAGTTTACGACGCTTATTCATTCCACGTCTTACCTCGAATTGGTCAGATGGTTGTCAAAGATGCGGACAGTTACCGTTATCTGACAGAATCCATCCGTATGCACCCTGATCAGGAAACCTTAAAAGGTATGATGGAAGAAGCCGGTTTTGACCAAGTTTCTTATAGCAACATGAGCGGGGGAATCGTTGCACTTCATAAAGGGTTCAAATTCTGAAATGGAAACACCCTCATTAAGCCATAGAATGAATTCTGCGGTTACAAATTCAGCGGTATCAAATCATAAGGTTTTGTTTCCGGTATTGACAGCTTTTCTGGAAACGACCCTGAATCACCTGTTGTACCGAGAAACCGTATTGAAGCCCGCCCGCTTGAGATTGGTGGGCAAAACCCTGTCCATCAAATTGAAGGAAATTGAAACACCATTAGTGCTGATATTCAGTGAGCAGCAAGTGGATGTTCTGAGTCAATGGGCAGAATCAGCGGATTGCTCAATGAAAACGACGATACCTGCATTGCTCAAATTACGGGATCGCCAGTGTCTTTCCGCACTGATTAATAATGGTGAGATTGTCATTGAAGGAGATATGCAGGTTATTCAGCAATGGTCTGCTTTACTGGATATGTCTGAGTGGGACCCTGCCTATTATCTTTCTCCTTATGTCGGTGACATTGTGGCAGAAGGTATCAGCCGGATGATGAAAAAGGGACTCAATTTCGCCAATAATACCATTGCAAGGAAGAAGACTTATTTCACCGAATCATTGACGGAAGAGTGGAAAATGGTTCCTAATGCGTTAGAAGTGGCTTATTTCAGTGAAGAAGTTGATGCGGTTGCCAATAAGATAATTCAAATCGAAAAACGGCTGGCGGCACTGGAGGGAAAACAATGACGCCCAGTGAAATCAAGCGGCTTTACTTTATTATCCGGGTTTTTCTTTCCTATGGTCTGGATGAACTGATCCCTAATATTCGTCTGACTTGGCCGTTGCGTTTTGGCCGTTACTTTCTATTCTGGATACCCAATCGGCACAAAGATAAACCTCTTGGTGAGCGTTTACGTTTGGCGTTGCAAGAACTCGGTCCTGTGTGGATCAAGTTTGGTCAGATGCTATCTACTCGCCGCGATTTGTTCCCTCCTGCCATTTCTGATCAGCTTTCGATGTTACAGGATCGGGTTGTTTCCTTTGATGGTGCTGTAGCGCGAAAATCTATTGAGAAAGCATTAGAAGGGCCTCTGGAAACATGGTTCGAGGATTTTGATTCAGAGCCACTGGCTTCAGCATCCATCGCTCAGGTACATACTGCCAGACTGAAAGAGAATGGTAAAAAAGTTGTCCTGAAAGTCATTCGTCCAGATATCCTGCCTGTCATCAAAGCGGATGTCCGGTTAATGTACCGTTTGGCTAATTTGGTTCCTCTGTTGCCGGATGGTCGTCGTCTTCGTCCGCGTGAGGTCGTGCGTGAGTACGAGAAAACACTGCTTAATGAGCTGAATTTGTTGCGTGAAGCTGCAAGTGCGATCCAATTGCGTCGAAACTTTGAAAATAGCCCGATGCTTTATGTACCTGAAATTTACCCTGATTATTGTCGGGAGAATGTTTTGGTCATGGAACGTATTTATGGTATTCCCGTGTCTGACGTTGCGGCTTTAGAAGCGCAGAATACCAATATGAAATTGTTGGCTGAACGTGGTGTTCAGGTTTTCTTCACTCAAGTATTCCGCGATAGTTTTTTCCATGCTGACATGCATCCCGGTAACATCTTTGTCAGCTATGAAACGCCGGAAAATCCCATTTATATTGGGATCGATTACGGCATTGTTGGTTCTTTGAATAAAGACGATAAACGCTATCTGGCCGAAAATTTTATTGCTTTCTTTAATCGGGATTATCGCCGAGTGGCTGAACTTCATGTTGATTCTGGCTGGGTTCCTGCCGATACCAACGTGGAAGATTTTGAGTTTGCCATCCGTACCGTTTGTGAGCCGATTTTTGAAAAACCACTGGCTGAAATCTCATTCGGGCATGTTCTGTTGAACCTTTTCAATACCGCCCGCCATTTTAATATGGCTGTTCAGCCCCAGTTAGTCTTGCTGCAAAAAACGCTACTGTATGTTGAAGGTTTAGGGCGTCAGCTCTATCCTCAACTTGATCTGTGGAAAACAGCAAAACCTTTTCTGGAAGATTGGTTGCATGATCAGGTAGGGTTACCCTCTATTATGCGTGCTTTTAAAGAAAAGGCGCCTTATTGGGCGGAAAAATTACCAGAACTTCCTGAATTAGTGTATGGCACACTTCAGCAGCACCGTCGTTTACAGGCCAGCATTGATCAGATATCTCAACAATTCAAAGAACAGCAAATCAGGCAGCGAAAATCACTCTACTTATTGGGTGTCGGAGCAACATTATTTGTTTGTGGCAGTTTGTTTCTAACCATTGGGCAGAAACATTTGTCATGGGGATTGATGGGAGCCGGGGTTTTATCGTGGATATTGGGTTGGCGTAATTTAAGCAAACGCCAATGACGGTCAAAAACTGCGGTGGTTAAAAACGATGGCGGTTAAAAAGTAAGTGAAATTGTTTTATCGCAGTGTCTGGTATGATTGCGTTATTCTCGAACATAAAGTTCGTAGGTTATAATGGAATCATTAGTGATATTCCAATGAGAATAGAGGTAGGTCAGTATGGGTGGTATAAGTATTTGGCAATTGCTCATCATTGCAGTCATTGTCGTATTGCTGTTTGGTACTAATAAACTTCGCACTCTGGGTTCAGATTTGGGTGAATCGATCAAAGGCTTCAAAAAAGCAATAAATGGCGATGATAAAGAGGCAAAATCAGATCAAGCTGAAAAAATGAACCATGATGCCGATTTTGAACCCAAAAATCTCGCTGAAAAGTCTGCGGTTGAACAGTCCGAAAAGCCAGAGAGCAAAAATAAAGAGCAGGTATAAACCGTGTTTGACATTGGTTTTAGTGAACTGTTGCTGGTGATGGTCATTGGTTTGGTTGTTCTGGGGCCGGAGCGTTTGCCTATTGCTGTCAAAACTGTGGCCGGGTGGATTCGGGTATTGCGCTCGCTGGCGGCTAATGTCCAGAATGAACTTGCTCAAGAACTGAAATTGCAAGAGCTTCAGGACAGCCTGAAAAAAATGGAAGAAAAGGCTGATATGCAATCTCTGTCTCCAGAATTGAAGGCATCAATGGAAGAGTTAAGAGAAGCAGCGGAATCGTTAAAAAACGCCTATCAGTTAAAGCCGGATGAAATGAGGGAGTTGGAAGAAGATGAAACACATTTTCACTCTTCTGTATCCACGTCGGCCGCAAAACACCCGATTCCAGAAGAACCCGTTTCTGAACGCTCAATTCCAGAACCGTCAACTCCAGAGCAACAGAAAAAGAAATCCCCTGAACAAGCAAATGGCGAACACTAAAACATGTCTGTTGATGATACCCAACCCCTCATCAGTCATCTGATTGAGCTGCGCAAGCGGATTTTGAATAGCTTAATTACCATTTTGGTCGTTTTCTTGTCATTGGTTTATTTTTCCAATGACATTTATCAACTTATTGCCGCGCCTTTAATGGATCAATTACCCAAAGGCGCAAATATGATTGCAACAGATGTTGCATCGCCTTTCTTTACACCAATAAAACTGACAATCATGGTATCTGTTTTTATTTCGGTACCGATGATCCTCTATCAAGTATGGGTATTTATTGCTCCGGCGTTGTATAAACATGAACGCCGTTTGATCATGCCTTTACTGTTTTCCAGCAGCGTATTGTTTTATCTGGGAATGGCATTCGCGTATTTTGTGGTGTTTCCCCTTGCGTTCGGTTTCTTTATCAATACTGTACCGACAGGTGTTGTGATCTCAACAGATATCAGTAATTACCTGAGCTTTGTCATGGCACTATTTATGGCCTTTGGTGTTTCGTTTGAAGTGCCGATCGCCATTATCCTGTTATGTTGGAGCGGGGCAGTCACTCCAGAATCACTGAAAAGAAAGCGCCCTTATATTCTGGTGGGCGCATTCGTGGTTGGGATGTTGCTAACACCACCCGATGTTTTCTCTCAAACTTTGCTGGCTGTTCCCATGTATTTGTTATTTGAATTGGGAATTTTGCTTTCTCAGTTCTATATCGGCAAATCCGGTAAACGACGCCAGACAGTCGATCCAGAAAACGAATCAGACCGTGATACCGATGACAGTTTTAAAAAATAACCTTGTCTCTGTCGTGCATGGTTATCGATAACTGATTGATCATGTTAAAATTATTAGTATGAAGCGATAACGATTAACCCAGCTTTATTGCTGGGTTTTATATGAGGAAAACAGTATGAGTTATGTATTTCCGGGTGCATTTCCCGGTCGTCGTATGCGCCGTGTACGACGCCATGATTTTTCCCGCCGCTTAGTTGCTGAGAATCAACTTACTGTCAATGATCTGATCTATCCCGTTTTTGTGATGGAAGGTACAAACCAGCGTCAGGAAGTCTCTTCTATGCCAGGAGTGTATCGTCTGACAATCGATCTTTTGCTGAAAGAAGCTGAAGAGATTGCCCGACTGGGTATTCCTGTTTTGTCTTTGTTTCCGGTTATTGAAGCGGACAAAAAATCACTGGATGCAAAAGAGGCTTATAATCCAGATGGTTTGGTTCAACGTTCCATTCGTGCTCTCAAAGATGCTGTGCCTGAACTGGGGCTTCTGACTGATGTGGCTCTGGATCCATTCACCATACATGGGCAGGATGGTGTTATTGATAAGGATGGTTATGTTATCAATGACATTACTAAAGAAATTCTTGTTAAGCAGGCATTGTCCCATGCAGAGGCAGGTGCTGAAATTGTTGCGCCAAGCGATATGATGGATGGTCGTATCGGTGCTATCCGAGACAATCTTGAGCTGGATGGTCATATTAATACTCAAATCATGGCTTATTCTGCTAAATACGCTTCTTGTTACTATGGGCCATTCAGGGATGCTATTGGTTCTAGCGGTAATTTGAAAGGCGGCAATAAAATGACCTATCAAATGGACCCAGCAAATAGCGATGAGGCGTTGCAGGAAATCGCACAAGATTTGCAGGAAGGTGCGGATAGCGTCATGGTAAAACCCGGTATGCCATATTTGGATATAATTCATCGGGTGAAAGAGACGTTTGGTGTACCAACATTTGCCTATCAGGTTTCCGGTGAATATGCGATGCATATGGCTGCTATTCAAAACGGTTGGTTGAAAGAACAACCAGCGATTATGGAATCATTGTTGTGTTTCAAGCGGGCAGGTGCAGATGGTGTTCTGACTTATTTTGCCAAGCGTGTAGCGCAATGGCTGCATGAACAAAAGTATTAGAATAAAAAATATGAATAAAGCATGAAGAAAATATGAATAAAGTATGAATAAAGTATGAATAGTGAAAACGGGCATTTATGCCCGTTTTTTGGTTTATGGCTTTAGCCAGTT
>NZ_VCDP01000060.1:0-4602 GCF_033949345.1 Xenorhabdus littoralis | reverse complement strand
TGCGGGTGGTTCTGATTTTTATTTTTGCTAAATTGTAGCTAAGAAAAAACAAAACTGACTAAGAATTATCATTTAATGTCAGCATCAATAACTTGATAGAAGGCATTATTAGTATCTGTAATTGTCCATATACCTAAAATAACATGATATCCTGAGCGTTCTGGTACATCACAAGTTAGAGTGACATTTCGAGAGGGTATCTTCCCATTATCAAAACGTTCACAGAAAGGATTCAAATCAAATTGGGCACGAGTGAGTGGGCTATTGGGGTCCCAGTCAGGCTTAGTAATAAAGAATTGCCACGAAGCGGTACTATGCCTAGCTGTCAGTGTCCATGTAAAATCATTACTGCCTTTATTAATATTGATATGATGCCAGCGATCAGTACTTTGTTCATTAAGTTGATTAAATTGATCAACACCACCGCTGGCAATTTTTCCATCAGGAGGTCCTTCTTGTGGAAAACCTTTCAGACCTTCGACAGATTGTGGTTCGTACATGACTGGTCCACATTTTTTGTTGATAAGTTTAGCACATAAAAGTGCCCTGCTTGGTGGTGAATCAATATATCCATGGTGAGATGTAGATTTAGCAATACTAGAGAATGAGATTGCACTAAAAGCTGTCAATCCCATTAAAAGTAATGATTTTTTAATGTTCATGATGAATTTCCTACTTTTCCATACGTGGCTATAAAATAAGTAACTTTACTTATCGTCATTATATTCATTGTGCTTAATGAAAATTAACTACTTCTTATGGAAATGCATAGGGATATTTATATCCGGTATTTCAAGTTGCAGTTTTCTTGGCTACGTCCGCTTACTCCAATCACGTAGTTATGAACTCAGTCATGTAGTATAAACATACAATTTTGAGGTTTTATATCCTTGCAGTTACACTACACCTTGAAATCTATTAGATATATAACAAAATTAGGCAATTATAAATGCTCAATTTATAGTAGATGTATGCTAGAAAAATCGTCTTAAATGAAGAAACTAAATAAGCATTCAAATTGTCAGATCACTTTTTTACTCCTCGCAATGTGAGGAGTCAGGAATCTTCATGAGCGAAGTATACGATGATTATGAAACCTTATTTAGCGTTATCTTTGACATAATTATTGCAGTAAGATAGATCCTATCTTTAGAAGGGATAAAAAAACCTCCCTGTATACAGGGAGGAGAAGATCGAAATAAGAAGCAAATGAGGGTGTACTAAACATGACTAGATTGTCAGGTACACATAAATAGGATAGACCCAAACAGCAAAATGTGCAATAAATCAATCTTAAACAAAGCTACCGACTGAATGAAATGAGCAGAAATTAATATGATAGTAAAAACATCATTGATGATAAATTAGCGAGAACATGCAATAGAATTGGGAGTTTTAGTCCACCTGAATGAATTCTGGCATAACACAAAATAACTGAAAAAATAAACAAAAAAATATAAGTATTAATATATTGATACTGTGTATGTAATATTGTGAAAAGAAATGAGGTTATAATTACTCCTGTTAATTGAAGATGCTTTCCCCACATTAAAAATGAGTTTAACACAAATCCTCGCATGACTATCTCTTCTGTTATAGGCGCCAAGACTACAACATAGAATCCAAGAAATAAAATAGATGAGTTTGAGCTGTTATCAATAAGCTGTAAGTAATATGTTTCTTCATTCCCGAATATCATGGATATAATGATAAAAACAAAGCTGAAAGTAGTAAACAGCACTAAATTATCTTTATTAATATTTCCTAAAGGGATATCATTGTGCTTTTTATTGTAATGAAAATAGATGATAATTATGCAAGGAGTAACGACTAAGAAGTTTATCAGGAAAGAAATAAATTCTATATTTTTTAAAATAAACGCGCTTTCCATGGTGATTTGAACTAAACCCACGCCTAAATATGATAGAAACATCCAAATAAAATAGATAAAAAAGCAGAAAGCAGACATGCTTAATTTGTTAAAATCCAAACTCATATAAATAATCTCCAAATCCTTTAATTGTAAAGGTTTATTAATGAACTGTCATTCGTTCATGATATGGGAAATATTAATATTTATTATTGGTTTTGATTCAACAATGAAAGCTACTTTAAGGCTGGATATTGCTGTTTTAACGGGGATGGATCTAACTGATTGAGTATTATCTTAAAGTAGTTATCTATAATCTTAGTACTTATAAAAATAATTTTTTATAAGTATACGATATATTATGTGTGCAATTAAATATTGAATTACCCGCTATTATTTGGCAAGTTTCATCATAGAACTTCTAAAGTTAACTTGATTGCGTTCATCTTCGTCCATTTATGTCGATTATGGAACGAATTTCGATGTTATCATTTGACAGAAAAGTGTGATGTCAAGTCCCGGTATTTACTTTGTTGATTAAGAATTATGACAAGAATAAACGTTATTTTCCCGAGTGAATTGTGTGATCAGCACCTACTTGCAGAACATAGAGAATTAACCAGAATTCCCAATGACATAGCTAAAAGAAAGGGTAATGTTACGCTGACAACGTTGAAAGCTTATACCTTAGGGAAAGGTCATGTAATTTTTTTTAGAAATAAGCTCTTATTTTTAAAGAAAAGATACGAGGCTATTCATCGGGAATGCTTGAATCGAGGGTTTTCTGTGATTGATAGATGGCCTGATGAAGTTAGTGTTTATAATCACTTGTGGAAAGATTATCAGGTAACTAATGTAGACATTGCTATTAACGAAGCAAGAATTAGAGAACGTATGCCAACAAAACCAAGATTTTCATTGCATCTCAATAAAAGTATTCAAAATTAGTCTTTATTTTTAGGTGGTTAAAAAACGGATACATTTTATATGTAAGGTTGATACATGATTCAAATAGGCGAAGATAAGTATTGGAAAAAATCAGTACTTGTTGCACAGCTCCAAAAAATGGGTATAAAACAAGGTGATATTGTCATGGCGCATGTTTCTATGCGTTCAGTCGGTAATTGTTTGAATGGTGCTGATGATCTTATTCAGGCAATTTTAACCGCTGTGGGTAATGAAGGAACACTATTGTGTTATACGAATTGGGATCAAAATTACGAAGATAGCATGGATGAAAATGGCCATATACCATTTGAATTAAAGCCTGAGATTATGCCATACGATAGAGTATTTTCACGTGCAAGCAGGGATCATGGTGTATTCGCTGAATGTGTAAGAACAACTAAAGGGGCTATCAGAAGTCAAAATCCTGGAGCGTCTGTAGTAGCGATTGGAAATGATGCAGAATATTTCATAGAAAATCATTCATTAAATTATGGATATGGCAGTAAATCGCCATTTGCAAAATTTGTAACCAATCGGGGTAAAATTTTAATGATAGGCGCGCCATATGACACAATGAGCCTTTTACATCATGCTGAACATTTATCGAATATTCCAAATAAACATGTTCGCAAAATGGAAGTTCCATTATTGCAAAATGGCCGTGTAGAATGGATTAAGTTAGAGGAATTTGACACAGTAGATCCGGTTTGTGAACAATTTCGTGAAGGCTATTTTAAAGATATCGTTGAACAATTTTGTCATTCGCAGCCAGAGGCAACAAAAGGTGTAATTGGTTCAGCTAACACGTTACTTGTACCTGCCCAAAATATGTTGGATTACGCAATTCGTTGGATGGAGGATACCGTTAATTATGATAGCCATTGATCTTATAACAGCATGTTTTATTCCTGAATAGTATGTTAGTAAAAAAATGCCGATGCAAAATAATCGTCTATAATTTATTCTCCTCACATGCTAAATAAGGAAGCCTTAATGACTATGCTGAAAGAGAGACACCTTATGATTATTCGTGCAATGAATGATCAAAACCGCTTAATGCGGCCTGTTAGCGAAGAAAAACTTCAGTTTCTTGGGGAAGCGTTTGGTTGGGATCAATTAGCTGACGATATAAATTATTTAATAAAAATCGGATTAGTTAATCATGATGCAATTCGTTACGGGATTGATGGTGGTTATAGCTTTGACTCTGGATCAATGACTCTTACTGCCGCCGGTATTGACTATGCCAATATGGATACAATCGGTAATGAGATTAATGTTGTTACTATTAAAATCCATAAAAACACTCTTGAGCAGATTGAAACGATTATCAATACGGCAAATATACCCGATGCTGAGAAGAAAGCCCTCCTACAATTAATGAAAGAGAAAGGTGCAGAAGTTGTTATCGGTAAGTGTATCGATATTGTATTTTCTAATGCTGGACTGGCAGCTACTGTACTTTCTGAGTTGGCTAAAAGGACATTATAAATATTAATCTGCCCTCATAGTAACTCCACCTGTTTTGTGACTCCACCGAAATAAAGTGCGGATAGAGATCTCAAAGTGGACACTCGTTTGTTCTCCGTCACAGCAGAAGTACCCTATACCGATGTCTGGCAATTTTCACCTGTTCAATATTCTACGGGCAAGCATCCCTGTGAAAAGCCGGCTGACCTGATGACGCATATTATCCAGTCCAGCAGTCGGGAAGGGGATGTGGTGGCCGATTTTATGGGATCTGGGGCGACACTGAAAGCGGTGTTAAAACTCAATCGCCGTGT
>NZ_VCDP01000059.1:0-22269 GCF_033949345.1 Xenorhabdus littoralis | reverse complement strand
TATTCGTTACGATTGTCCGGCATGAAATCAGTATCACGGCTGAAAAAACTATCTTAAAACATTTGGGTAAGCTGCGTCGATCTAAGTATGAAAAGGAACTATTGATTAATTTACGTACCTACTGCTATGACACGTGCAAAGGAACGTCTCATTTACGGGATATTTCAAAAAAGATCCAGTGTATTCATCATGGTATATACTTAAGTATGTTTTAAATTCTTTAGAGAAAAAACATGATTGAATACATACTAAAACATGGTAATGATATGGTAAAAATCTTAGGCACTATCGGGACTTTTATCGGCATTATTCTGTCTGTATTTAAGAAACTTTATACAGATGTGAGTATCTTTAGAGAGCGCAGAGCAATAAAATATATTAAATATTTAAACCAGTATGATAGTTATTTAGATGTGGATGATAAGGATTATATTAAATATGAAATTGCATCTGAGATAATGTTCGATGTTACAAAAATAAAATCTGATAGATTTAGAAATATATTCATTAAATTAAAACAAAAAGGATTGGATTGTGAGTATATAGATAATATTAAGAAGTTGAAAGTTTATGCCTTTTTAAATTCTGGCATAATTCAAGTAAAGGTTAAATCTTCTTATTATATTTCCTCTTGTTTTGAAAAGATATTTTCAGCTTATTTTTTTATTTTGGCGTTTATTGTTTTAATTGTCTTTTTATCAAAAGTAGATATTTGGATTAATGCTGGCGGGGATGCTCTGGATTTATTTTTGGTTGTTTTCAGCATGATATTATTTATGGGTATTGGTGCTTATCTGTTATTGTTAAGTCCATCTAAAACTCAAATTAAAGAACTTAATGATGAATTGGCTAAATATAAAATTAATGTTGCAACTTGAAATGAGACGTATATATGATCTGAAATTTATTATATAGTTATCCAAATTATCTGTTTTTCAGGAGTTTTAGTAGTGAAATCAAGCTATTTGACGGAAATTACCTTACCGATAAATTATCATATAAAGGATTTTCTGGCCTTTCATCAAAGAGATGAGATGGGAGTTTCTGAAATTGTGCAACAGAATCAAATAAAAAAGGGAATTATTTGGCACGATAATCCGGCGCTTTTAACAATAACGATTGAAAATAATAAAGCCCAGATACAACTTGATATTGATGGTGATGAGCCTTTTTACTCACATGCGGCATTATCGGTTCTGGCCTCACATATGCTAGGGTTAAAGCAATCTGTTGAAATCTTTGAGTCTATATATCAAAATCATCCCGTCATTGGGGAATTGATTACCCGGCAAACGGGTTTACGCATTTACCAGTCTGCCACACCTTTTGAAGCTCTGAGCTGGGCGATCATCGGTCAACAAATTAGTTTAAGTGCAGCAATCTCTATTCGAAGGCGTTTTATTCAGGCCATCGGTATTCAGCATTCTTCTGGGTTACTGTGTCATCCAACTTATAAGCAGGTCATTCAGTGCTCGCAGCATGATTTGCGCCAGTGTGGTTTTTCTGTTGGTAAGGCTAACGCGTTACTGCATGTGAGCCAACTCATCGATTCAGGCATGTTAGCGCTAACTATTTCAGAAGAAGAAAACGAAGTGAGATTACTTACTGAGAAGTTACTCGCAATCAAAGGCATTGGTATGTGGACAGTTAATTATGCCTTGTTGCGGGGGTTCAACTATCTGAATGGTTCATTACATGGTGATGTTGCCGTCAGGCGTAATCTCCAATATTTGCTCAGGCAGGAAGATAAAGTAAATGCTGAGCAGGCAGAGAAATGGCTGGCAGAATTTTCTCCGTGGAAAGCATTGGTAGGCGCACATTTATGGCGGCAGCAATCGAGTAGCGGATATTGATCGTCGGGAATTCAGTCGTTTCTCCTTGAAAGCTGAAAAATTTTTCCCCTTTTTTATTAAGATGATTTTTTCATTCATTGGAGAGACTTTGGCTATGTTATCTTTTTCACCGTTTGAAAGTTTAGCTCAACAGTTGTTACCTATAGCAATAGAAAGTGATGATGGTGCCCATGATATTGCTCATCTCTATCGGGTGTGGAAAAACGCGCAAAAAATTTGTGGGGCGGAATCGGGTAACTTGCGGATCGTGTTCACCGCCGTGTTGTTGCATGATTGTGTGAGTGTTGAAAAAAACGCCCCAAACCGTCATCTCGCTTCTCGTATGGCGGCAGAAAAAGCGGCTCTGATATTGAAAGATTTAAAATGGAATGAGGCAGATATTATCGCTGTCTGTCATGCCATTGAAGCACATAGTTTCTCTGCGGAATTAACGCCCAACACATTGGAAGCCAAGATTGTGCAAGATTCTGATCGGCTGGATTCCATCGGCATGATTGGCATTAGTCGCTGTTTTTATACTGCTGGCCGCATGGGATCTTCGTTGTATGATTTTCATGATCCTCTGGCAAAACAGCGTGAATATAATGATAAGGCATATACTGTTGATCATTTCTATACCAAGTTATTTAAAATAGAGTCCGGATTTCAGACCGCATCGGGCAGGCAGATGGCCAGTGAAAGGGCAGAGCGTATGAAACAGTTTCTTGATGTCTTTCTTGATGAAATTCAGGCTGAACCAGCCAATTGAGATGAATCAACAATAATAATGATGGCCCGTTATAATAAGCAGGATTTTCATAAGCAAGAGAACATGCAGTGACAGAAATAGATACAGTAACCGAAGTCTATAGTGATGAATATTGGATGCGTCGGGCAATGGAATTGGCTGTGCAAGCACAAGCAAAAGGTGAGATCCCTGTTGGTGCTGTGTTGGTTGCCAATAATAGCGTTATTGCTGAAGGGTTTAACCTCCCAATTACCGACCACGATCCTACTGCTCACGCAGAAATTATTGCACTGCGGCAGGGAGGCAGCCAATTGCAGAACTACCGTCTGTTGAATACAACACTGTATGTCACTTTGGAACCCTGTGTAATGTGCGCAGGAGCGATGATACACAGTCGGATACAGCGTCTGGTCTATGGTGCAAGCGATATGAAAACAGGCGCAGCGGGTTCATTAATTGATATATTGCGTCATCCCGGAATGAATCATCAAATTGAAATTACGGGTGGTGTGTTGGCAGAAGAGTGCTCCGCTATGTTGAGTTCCTTTTTTAAACAACGCAGGGAGCAGCATAAGGCATTGAAGAAGTTGAAAGCTCAACAGCAGGAAATGCCATAGTCTGAGCTAATATGTATTAGTTCAGGATCACGCCGGTGTTTTTTCGCCCGGCGTTTTTTCTTCATTGGATTCAGCTTTATCATTATTGCCATCTTTGGCATTGTCCACTTTACTACTGTCCACTTTATCACTGTCAGTTTCACCACTTTCTACTTGAGAGATACTGACTGTGGACATCTCCACAGAAGCTTTATTTTCTTCTGTTTTTTCGCGGTTAGCTTTTGCCTGAAGATACCCTTCTAAACTCAGATAGTAACGCCGGATATTTTCAACATAGCGGTAAGCCTCGTAACCGCGTGCGTAACCATAAGTGGTGTTGGTGTAGTACTTTTTCTTGCTTAGCAAGGGGAGGCGGGTTTTAACATCCAACCAACTATCGGGATTGCCTTTTTGAGCGGCAGTCAATTTACGTGCATCAAGAACATGTCCATAACCCATATTATAAGCTGCGAGGGCAAACCAGATATGTTCATCCTCAGGAATGGTTTTTGGTAAACGACCCATCAGGTAGTGCAGATAAGCCATGCCTCCTTTGACGCTTTCTTCCGGATCTAATCGGTCATGAACTCCTGCCCATTCTGCTGTCGGACGAGTAAGCATCATTAAACCACGAACGCCAGTGGGAGATGTTGCCTGAGGGTCCCAATGTGATTCTTGCCATGCAATGGATGCGACTAATTGCCAGTCAAGTGAACCTGCATATTTTTCAAAAATTGGCTGATATGTGGGTAAGAGGTTATTGATGGCACGAATAAATGAAATGGTATCGAAATAGTCGAATGAACCCACATGACTGAAATATTTTTCTTGCAGCCGTGAAATGATGCCGTTTTCAGTCAACATGCTGAAAAAATCGAGCATGGCAGAGTAGAGGCTATAATCGTCATTGCGCTTCAGATACCAAGTCAGGGGGCGATCTTCGCTAACATCAAATGCAATTGCTAAATTAGGATGAATACGTTGTTGCAAGGCCAGGCTGATGGAATCACTGATGGTATAGTCGATTTTTCCCTCGGACACTTGTTCGAGTAATTGCTGTGTATTTCCGTGTGAAGTTTCTTCCCAAGTTAAGTCAGGATAAGATTTTTCTTTCCATTTTTTCAGTTCGCTGACGTGGGCAGAGCCAGCCGTGACGATAAGTTTGCCATTTACGTCACCAAACGAGCGCGGACGTGTCGTCCCTTTGCGATAAACCAGTTGTTGGGAGACTGAGTAGTAGCCAGGGCCTGTGCGTGTTTGATCCAGCCTTTCTTTATTATAAATCAGCCCGGCGGCCAAAAAATCGGCTTTATCGTTTTCCAGGTCGTCAAAAAGCTGATTGATATTGGTTCGAAACTTAATAATAAGTTTAACACCGAGATAATCAGCAAACCGTTTGGCTAGTTCATAGTCGAATCCTGTCGGTTCGTTTTTGTTATTAATAGAGATCAGGGGAGAACTGATGGTACTAACCCTCAGTTCTCCCCGTGCCAGAATTTTGTTTATCTGCTCCTGCTGCTTATTAGGCCAATTGATATTGAGACCAATGATGGCAGCGGAGAGGAGCGCGATAATAACGATGACAAAATAATTTATCTTTATATTACTCAAATAGTTATCTCTCACCAGTGCTGTTAGGCTCCGTATGAAATACAAGATAATAGCATGGTTAAATTTCCAGTAATCGAGAATTTTGCGTAACAAAATGAGGATACGCAACCTTATTAGATAAATTGAGGAATCCAACAGAGTGTATTACTTGGTTGATAAATGGATACGCAAACGGTTTCGTCGCGATAAACATTCCTCTATAATAGCCAAAGTTTCCCCTGAGGCATCAGTCAGGCTTTGCTTCTAAGATGAGAGAATCTACTATTATGGAAATTCTGCGTGGCTCGCCCGCTTTATCAGCGTTTCGTATTACTAAGCTCCTTTCCCAGTGTCAAGATCAGTGTCTTCCTGTTACGGAAATTTATGCAGAATTTGTGCATTTTGCAGATGTTAATGCTCCAATATCGAGAGATGAGAGGGAAAAATTACATCGACTCTTAAAGTATGGCCCTTCTCTAGATGAACATGAACCTAAAGGTCAACTATTGTTAGTTACACCTCGTCCGGGCACGATATCTCCTTGGTCATCGAAAGCGACAGAAATTGTCCATAATTGTGGCTTGAACCAGATAGCCCGTTTAGAAAGGGGAATTGCTTATTACATTCAGCATGTTGAAATGAATGATGAGCAGTGGCAAAAGTTATCGGCGTTATTGCATGATCGCATGATGGAAAGTGTGTTCACACGGTTTGAACAGGCTGAAGCCCTGTTTGTTCATCAGCAACCTGTACCATTGAAACAAATTGATATTTTACAATCAGGGCGCACAGCTCTGGAAGCCGCAAATATTGAGCTGGGGCTGGCTCTGGCCGCAGATGAAATTGATTATCTGCTGAGATCTTTCCAAGCGTTGGAACGCAACCCGACGGATGTTGAACTTTATATGTTTGCGCAGGCAAACTCTGAACATTGCCGCCATAAGATTTTCAATGCAGATTGGGTTATTGATGGTCAGGCTCAGACTAAGTCATTGTTCAAAATGATCAAAAATACTTTTGAACAGACGCCGGATCATGTGTTCTCTGCCTATAAAGACAACGCTGCTGTGATGGAAGGCTCTCATGTCGGGCGCTTTTTCCCGGATCCTGCCAGTGGCGTTTATGATTACCACCAAGAATTCGCCCATATCTTGATGAAAGTCGAAACTCATAACCATCCAACTGCCATTTCTCCTTGGCCCGGTGCTGCGACAGGTTCAGGCGGTGAAATCCGTGATGAGGGAGCTACAGGTCGTGGAGCCAAACCTAAAGCGGGATTAGGCGGCTTTTCAGTATCAAACTTGAGAATTCCCGGATTTGAGCAACCGTGGGAAGAAGATTTCGGCAAGCCTGAAAGAATTGTCAGCGCATTGGATATTATGTTGGAAGGCCCATTAGGCGGAGCCGCATTCAACAATGAATTTGGTCGTCCGGCGTTGCTGGGATACTTCCGGACTTATGAAGAAAAAGTGTACTCCCATAACGGAACAGAGCTGCGTGGTTATCACAAACCCATCATGCTGGCTGGGGGAATAGGCAATATTTGTGAAGAGCATATTCAGAAAGGTGATATTCCGGTTGGCGCTAAATTAATTGTGCTGGGTGGGCCGAGCATGAATATTGGCTTAGGGGGAGGAGCGGCATCTTCAATGGCGTCAGGGCAATCTGATGCTGACTTGGATTTTGCCTCCGTACAACGTGATAATGCAGAGATGGAACGCCGCTGTCAGGAAGTTATCGATAGCTGCTGGCAATTGGGCGAAAAAAATCCAATTATATTCATCCATGACGTAGGCGCTGGTGGTTTGTCAAATGCGATGCCTGAGTTAGTTAACGATGGCGGTCGGGGGGGCCGGTTTGAGCTGCGTAACATTCTTAATGACGAACCGGGAATGAGTCCATTGCAGGTATGGTGCAATGAATCTCAGGAGCGTTATGTTTTGGCTGTGGCGCCAGAGCAGCTTGCCTTATTTGAGAACATGTGCCGTCGTGAACGCGCTCCTTATGCTGTGATTGGTGAAGCAACAGAAGAGCGGCATTTGTTGCTGAATGACAACCACTTCGATAACCAACCCATCGATATGCCTCTGGATGTTTTGCTCGGTAATACACCGAAGATGTTAAAAAACGTTCAGGTCATGAAAGCACAGGGACAAAATTTAGATCGCAAAGGTATTGATCTCGCAGAAGCCGTAAAACGCATCCTGCATTTACCTGCTGTGGCGGAGAAAACATTCCTGATTACGATAGGCGATCGTTCAATAACCGGCATGGTAGCGCGTGATCAAATGGTTGGCCCGTGGCAAATTCCGGTAGCGGACTGTGCAGTCACTACCGCCAGTCTGGACAGCTATTATGGTGAAGCTATGTCAATGGGAGAGCGAGCTCCAATTGCATTGCTGGATTTTGAGGCATCGGCACGTATGGCCGTTGGGGAAGCGCTGACCAATATTGCTTCTGCTTATGTGCAGGATCTGAAACGAGTGAAGTTATCGGCTAACTGGATGTCAGCATCGGGTCATGTTGGTGAAGATGCGGGTCTGTATGCAGCGGTTAAGGCGATTGGTGAGGAGTTGTGTCCGGCACTCGGATTGACTATTCCGGTCGGTAAAGACTCGATGTCAATGAAGACCCGTTGGAAGCAAGACGGGGAAGAACGCGAAATGACTTCACCGCTTTCATTGGTTATCAGTGCCTTTTCCCGGGTTGAAGATGTGCGTTGCACTGTGACGCCAGAATTATCTACGGAAGATGACAACGCGCTGCTGCTAATTGATTTGGGACAAGGCCAGAATGCTCTGGGGGGAAGTGCGTTGGCGCAAGTTTATCGTCAGCTTGGCGATAAGACCGCAGATATTCGCAGCGTTGAGCAACTTGCCGGTTTCTTTAATGCGATTCAGCAACTGATTTCAGAACAAAAATTGTTGGCTTATCATGACCGTTCTGATGGTGGTTTGTTGGTAACACTGGCTGAAATGGCTTTTGCCGGTCATTGCGGACTGAATGTTGATATCAGTGCGTTTGATGAAGATATTTTGGCTGCATTATTTAGTGAAGAATTGGGTGCGGTGATCCAAATTCGCGCAACTGAGCGGAAACGGGTTGAAACGTTACTGGCAAATTATGGTCTGAGTGGATGTGTTCACTATTTAGGTAAAGCTGAGGCAGGCGATAACTTCGTTATTTCCAGTGATAATATGGAAGTTTACCGTCAAAATCGCAGCACATTGCGTTCATGGTGGGCAGAAACAACGTGGCAGATGCAACGCCTGCGTGATAACCCCGAATGCGCTGATCAAGAACATCTGGCGAAGCAGGATGTGAATGATCCGGGCCTGAATGTGAAGTTATCCTTTGATCCTGCTGAAGATATTGCTGCTTGTTATATTTCAACACAGGCACGTCCGCGCGTTGCCGTACTCCGTGAACAAGGCGTTAACTCTCATGTTGAGATGGCGGCAGCATTCCACCGCGCTGGTTTTGAGGCCATAGATGTTCACATGAGTGACTTAATGAGTGGTCGGGTCACGCTGGATCAATTCCAGACATTAGTGGCTTGTGGTGGATTCTCATATGGTGATGTACTCGGGGCGGGGGAAGGCTGGGCAAAATCCATCCTGTTCAACTCTCGGGTACGTGATGATTTTGCCAACTTTTTTGCAAGACCGGATACGTTATCGCTTGGTGTATGTAACGGATGCCAGATGATATCTAACTTGCACGAGTTGATTCCGGGTACTGAGTATTGGCCGCGTTTTGTCCGTAACCGTTCGGAGCGTTACGAAGCTCGTTTTAGCTTAGTGGAAGTGGCTGAAAGCCCTTCTATCTTCCTGAGAGATATGGCGGGTTCCCGCTTACCGATTGCCGTAGCCCACGGTGAAGGTCAGGTGGAGTTCAGAAATAACCTGAGTTTGATTGAGCTTAAAAAACATCAGCAAATAGCATTGCGCTTTGTAGATAACTACGGTGCGGTGACAGAAAATTATCCCGCAAACCCGAATGGATCTGTGAACGGCATTACAGCAATTACCAGTCTTGATGGACGAGTAACGGCGATGATGCCCCATCCTGAAAGGGTATTCCGCACTGTCAGCAATTCTTGGCACCCTGAAGAATGGGGTGAAGATGGCCCGTGGATGCGTATTTTCCGCAATGCGCGTAAACAGTTAGGTTAATTCAACTTATCGCTTCATTCTTATTTAAAAAAGCCCTGAGAATTTATCAGGGCTTTTGTTTACTAATTTGATTTTTAATAGATATTCTTATCCCAACACTGATTCTCTATCTTTCACGTGTATTGGGGCTGATTGGTCTTGGGTAAAACCCCAGAAAAATCTAAAGGTGAACTGTTTAATGACTATTCCTCCTGAAGCTGATAAAGCGTTGTTGATTGTCCAGAAGCGATTAGCGGAATCGCTGGTTGCTGTCTATCTTCATGGTTCGGCTGTAGCTGGTGGTCTTCGTCCCCACAGTGACGTAGATTTGCTCGTGGTCATCGATCGGCCGATAACATCTGAGATTCGGGAATGTCTTGCTGCCGATTTAATGATGATATCGGGTCGCTATCCTTCTGATCCTGATGGGCGTCGCCCTGTTGAACTGATCGTTTTCTTGCGCGCCGATCTCGCTGCATCGCTTTATCCTGCCCGAAGCGAATTCATTTATGGCGAGTGGCTGCGTCATGGATATGAAGCAGGAGAAATTCCCAAGCCTGTTTGTGATCCGGAACTTACCTTGGTGTTGGCTCAATCAAGGCAGGAAGCGATACCGCTGGTCGGCCCGAATGCAAGTGCTCTTCTGCCTGTTATTCCAAGTTCGGACATTCGCCGGGCGATTAAAGATGTTCTGCCGGATTTAATTGAGACGCTACAGGGAGATGAGCGCAATGTTCTGCTAACGCTGGCGCGTATGTGGCGGACATTAGTGACTGGGGAGTTTGTCTCTAAGGATATTGCTGCCGATTGGGCAGCAGCCCGCCTTCCAGCTATACAGGTCGCAGTTTTAGCTGATGTGCGGGAAACCTATTTGAGAGGAGGTGAAGAAGATTGGCGAAATCGCCAGCAAGAACTTCAGCTCACGGTAAGTTCATTGCACGATTGTGTGCTAAATTGTGTGCTAAATTGTGTGCTAAATAGTGTGCTAACGAATCTATGACACTCCATCCTGCTGCCGCAATGTGTTCATAGCATAGATGTGTTCATAACATAGGTGTGTTCAACATAGATGTGTTCACAACATAAGCTCAGCATGTCTGGAATTAAATCCGCATACCAAAAAAGAAAATGGAAGGTATTTTGTCGCTGATGTGATGTTATTGATGAATTACATTAGGAGTGTCTCCATATCGCGACAATGGCCTATTGCAATGTCTCAAATAGGAGACATTTAATTGCATGATATTAATATAAAAATATTTTAGCATGGCTAAGTGTCATTAATTGGCGACAAAAACACATGTCAGGCATTAAGAAATAGGGGTTAAAAAAATAAATGAATATGAATTTTTATAAATTTTATTTAAAATCAATTAATTAAAAATAATTTTACAAATTGGCATGTAATGTGCATAATACAGGGCAGTTGCTCATTCAACTTTTTATGTCGGCCCGCAATTAGGTGGAAACATGCCACATAAGCCCAGAATGATGCCGAAGTAAGGTGCCTACCGTCCAACTTAGTGATACTCGCTTTCGGGCCTTATCCAACAAAGGGCGACACGTGGAGTGAGGCACCACCTAAATGCTCATTGTGTAGCATTAGGATCCTCACTGGCGGGATAGTAAAAAGCGACTATCCCGCCGTCATTATTACAGGTATATCCTGTCCATCGTGTTTATGTATGCATCCGCATAGCTTTCAATAATCCAATATCTCCATTAGTTTCAGAAATAAGAATTCCAGAAACAAGAGTTGCAGAAACAAAAACAGAAAAAGTAACTTTAGCATTCGCTGTCCGGCAAATTTTTTCTCTGCCTGATATCGGTTAGTATCAATGTAAATGCAGGTTATGAGATGATTTTTTTGAAAAAATGGCGTTTATTTCCCCGCTCATTGCGCCAATTGGTGTTAATGGCTTTCTGGCTGGTGTTATTGCCGCTTTTAGTGCTGGCTTATCAGGCTTATCAAAGTCTTGATCAGCTCAGTACTCAGGCAGCTGAAATCAATCGTTCGACGCTGGCGGATGCCCGGCGCAGCGAAGCGATGATTGGCGCTGCCCTTGAGATGGAGCGCAGTTATCGTCAATATTGTGTATTAGGGGATGCCAGACTGGAAAAACTCTATCAGCGCCAATATCGGCAGTATTCGAACATGCTCGGTAATCAGATGGTGATGCTGGCTAATACGGAGTACACAAAAAAGTTCAATGAATTACTATCAGGGCTTACCAAAATTTCCTGTAGCAACGGTGCCCCTGAACCTGCCACATCCAAGCTGCTTGAAGAATTTTCCTCTGCCAATAACCTGATAGTACAGGAAACCCGCAACATCATATTCAGTCGTGGTGAGCAACTACAAAAAGATATTGCAGATAAAGGGCAGTTTTTCGGCTGGCAGAGCCTTATTTTATTCCTGTTAAGTGTATTTTTGATTACCCTGTTTACACGTATGATTATCGGGCCTGTGAAAGGTATTGAGCGGATGATCAACCGGCTGGGGGAAGGGCAATCATTAGAAAATCAGATTGAGTCTTTTAAAGGACCCCGGGAGCTGCGATCGCTGGCACAGCGCATTATCTGGCTGAGTGAGCGCTTATCTTGGCTTGAATCTCAGCGTCATGAATTTTTACGCCATATTTCTCACGAACTGAAAACACCTTTGGCAAGTATGCGTGAAGGAACAGAATTATTGGCTGATGAGATTGCAGGGCCGTTGACCGCTGATCAAAAAGAAGTTGTCAGCATTTTGGATTATAGTAGTAAGCATTTACAGCAGCTTATTGAACAATTGCTTGAGTATAACCGTAAATTGGCGGATATCTCCGTTGAGCATCAGATTGTCTCTTTAAGAGAAATTGTGGATAGTGTCGTATTGTCACATCAACTACCGGCTCGTATTAAAAATATTAATACTGAAATTCAATTGGATACAGATTCTTGTTGGGCTGAACCTAATTTGTTAATGCGGGTGATTGATAATCTCTACTCCAATGCAGTGCACTATGGTGCCGAATCCGGTAACATTTGGATTTCCAGTCGGCAAATGGGGAAAAATCTTCAGATTGATATTGCCAATACAGGAACACCTATCCCTGAATTAGAAAAAAGCATGATTTTTGAGCCATTTTACCAAGGAAAGCTTCAACGAAAAGGAGCAGTTAAAGGAAGCGGTCTTGGTTTGAGCATCGCGCAAGATTGTATTAAGCGGATGGGGGGGGAGCTTCTTCTGATAGAATCTGAATTTGCTGACGTATGTTTTCGAATTGAACTGCTATTAACCGCAGAGAATGACTAAATAATATGTATAAGAGGTTTACTTACCGCTTTATGACGAAGACGGAACAGCATGATATTGTGACTCAACCAATGAAAAAATCTGCTGTGATGCAGTCTATTTTGACACGGGTTTCAACCTTACGTTTCCGTGCTATGTTGCTATTGTTTGTTCCCTATTTGCTGGTTGGGTGTGCTAAAACAACCGGATCAGATAATTTGGCAATAATTGCACAATCCATCCTGCCAGAGCAGAGCATCACGGATTATCGCCTTAAGGAGTGTGATTTAATCTGGGATATCACGAAACCAAAGGCGATGGAAAATGGGCTTTATTGGCTGAGATTTATAGATTGTACGGATAGGTTGTCATTGGCGGAAGCCCGTGAAATGGCAAAACAGTTTACTCTGACTGACTGGGAACAAACGTTCAAACAGAGCATCCTGATTAATAAATTCACTTCTGCACTATCTGAGCGTCGGAAAATCGTAGAAAATCTTAATCGGTATAGCACTCAATTTCCTGTGTCTTTGAGGACATTACTTCAACTGTGGCGTGAGCAGCAGTATTTGAAAATTAACCTCGCTGAAGAAAGGAATAGGTTCCAGCGATTCCAGTTTGATAGTGACAATAAAATTGATCGTTTGAAAGAAACACGCGCCCGTTTAGAATATGAACTTAGCTCAATATCCCGCAAATTAGAGAACCTGACAGATATTGAACGTCAGCTTTCTTCCCGTAAGCAAAACCAAAGCAATGTTGTGACTTCAGGTGAAGCAGGGCACATGAATGACACAGACACTTCATCCAATAAATTCAAACCGGAAGAAAAACCATCTGCAAACACGGAAGCTAAACCGGAAGTTAAACCGGAAGCTAAACCCGAAACCAAAGCAGAAGCGAATTCCCCAGAAGAAAAAGGAGCTGAAGAACAATGACAGCGCGCAATCCCGCCCATCTGCTTTTAGTTGATGATGATCCCGGTTTGCTAAAACTATTGGGAATGCGTCTGACCAGCGAAGGTTTTCGTGTCACGACCGCAGAGAGTGGTCATGAAGCATTACGCATTCTGGTGAAGGAAAAATCGGATCTAGTGATCAGTGATTTACGCATGGATGAAATGGATGGTATGGCGCTGTTTGCAGAGATACAGAAACAGCATCCCGGTATGCCGGTGATTATTCTGACTGCGCACGGCTCTATTCCTGATGCTGTGGCTGCAACCCAACAAGGCGTATTTAGTTTCCTGACCAAACCCGTTGACCGTGACGCACTTTACAAGGCCATTGATGATGCGCTGGAACTCTCAACACCAGCCATAGATGGCAAGTGGAGCGAGCAGATTGTCACCCGAAGCCCTCTGATGATGCGTCTGTTGGAGCAGGCAAAAATGGTGGCTCAATCCGATGTCAGCGTTCTGATCAATGGGCAAAGTGGTACAGGTAAAGAAGTGCTGGCTAAAGCCATCCATCGGGCAAGTCCCCGGGTGAAGAAACCCTTTATCGCGATTAACTGTGGCGCACTACCTGAGCAACTGCTTGAATCTGAACTTTTCGGTCACGCCAAAGGCGCATTTACTGGTGCTGTCAGCAGTCGGGAAGGGCTATTTCTGGCCGCGCAGGGAGGAACCTTGTTCCTTGATGAGATTGGTGACATGCCTTTGGCGCTGCAAGTTAAGTTATTGAGAGTGTTGCAGGAGCGAAAGGTTCGCCCATTGGGAAGTAATCGCGATATCGACATTGATGTCAGAATTATTTCTGCTACTCACCGTGACTTGCCAAAAGCGATGCAGCGTAATGAATTTCGTGAAGATCTCTATTATCGATTGAACGTCGTCAACCTGAAAATTCCCACACTGAATGAACGCGGGGAAGATATCCCTCTGTTGGCTAATCATCTGTTGCGTGAATCCGCCAAGCGTCATAAGCCTTTTGTTCGCAGTTTTTCCACCAATGCCATGAAATGCCTGATGGCAGCAAGCTGGCCGGGGAATGTTCGTCAATTGGTTAACGTCATCGAGCAATGTGTGGCACTGACGACAGCGCCGGTAATTAGTGATGCTCTGGTTATGCAGGCGTTGGAAGGGGAAAATACGGCACTGCCGACATTTGTGGAGGCCCGTGGGCAATTTGAACTGAATTACCTGCGTAAATTGCTGCAAATGACCAAAGGCAATGTGACCCACGCTGCCCGTATGGCAGGACGCAACCGGACTGAATTTTATAAATTGCTGGCACGTCATGAATTGGATGCTAACGATTTTAAAGAATAACTTTTCGACCATTCCAGAAATTCTTACACTGAATAGAAATATATATCCCCGATAGACTTCAAATTTCAGCACAGCCGACAAGCTGCAATTTGAAAGACGACGGGTATAGAGATGAATTGTCTTGCTGGGGCTGAGCAAGACAGATAAATGAATTATGGCTTAGGAGAGCCGCATTCTATGAGTCGTACTCTTAATATAGGTCTTGCACAGTTAAATTGGCTGGTGGGAGACATTGAAGGCAACAGCGAACGCATGTTGCAGACAGTACAAGAACAGCAAGAAAAAGGTGCTGATCTGGTTATGTTTTCGGAGCTGGCGCTGTCTGGCTATTTTCCTGAAGATTTGCTGTTCCGTCCCGATTTTCACCAGCGTTGTCGTGAACAATTAGCCCGTTTGCAAGAGGCAAGTTCTCAGGTGGGAATTCTGGTCGGGCACCCGTGGCAGCAGGACGGTAAACTCTACAATGCTCTTTCCCTGTTTTGGAAAGGGGAGGTTGTTGCGCGCTATTTCAAACAATTGCTGCCTAACTATGGTGTCTTTGATGAAGAGCGTTATTTCAAAGCGGGTGATCAACGCTGTGTTGTACCATTTAAGGGTTATAACCTCGGTTTATTGATTTGTGAAGACTTGTGGTTTGATGCACCCATTGATGCTCTGAAACAAGCGGGCGCGGAGATTATTCTGTCAATCAACGCATCTCCTTATAATCGAGACAAACCCAATATCCGCAGTGCGTTAATTAAATCCCATTGCCAGCGCACCCAACTGCCAATCATCTATCTCAATCAGGTAGGCGGACAAGATCAGCTTATCTTTGATGGTTGTTCAAAAGTCTTTGATGCAAAGGGTGAAATTACCCATCGCATGGCGGCGTTTGAAGAGCAGATTGAGCTGTGCCGATTCAATGGCATGAACATTGAACTGATGGCAAATCCTATTCCTCAATTGCCCCCGTTTGCGCAAATCTACAAGGCCTTAGTGCTTTCCGTTCGTGATTATGTGCAAAAAAATGGTTTTAAAGGTGCTTTGCTTGGTCTATCGGGCGGGATTGATTCCGGTTTGACACTGGCGATTGCTGTGGATGCGTTGGGGAAAGATCACGTGCAGGCAGTGATGATGCCATTCCGCTACACCTCAGAAATGAGCATCCATGATGCCAGAGAGCAAGCTGAGTTACTGGGGGTGGAATTTGATGTGGTATCCATCGAACCCATGTTTGATGCGTTTATGACGCAGCTTGAACCTATGTTCGCGGGAACGGAAAAAGATACGACAGAAGAGAATTTACAAGCCCGTTGTCGTGCAGTTATTTTGATGGCAATGTCGAACAAGCGCCGTCGCCTGGTGTTGACGACCAGCAACAAAAGCGAATCGGCCGTAGGTTATTCGACTCTGTATGGAGATATGGCGGGTGGTTTTAATGCTTTGAAAGACGTCCCTAAAACTATGGTATTTGCATTATCGAAATACCGTAATACAGTATCTCCGGCTATACCCCAGCGTGTGATTGATCGTCCGCCATCTGCGGAATTGGCACCGGATCAACTGGATCAGGACAGCCTGCCTCCATATGACATGCTGGATGCTATTCTTGAAGGATATGTTGAAAAAGACAAATCAGTGGCTGATCTGGTTGCAGACGGCTTTGATGAGGCCATCGTTCGTAAAGTGATCCGATTGGTTGACATTAATGAATATAAGCGTCGTCAGGCACCTATCGGCCCACGTATTTCACAGCGTGATTTTGGTAAAGACAGGCGCTATCCGATTACGTCTGGTTTCGGACGTAAAAATTGGTAATAACAGGAAAACTTCATGAAAAAGATTGATGCAATTATCAAACCTTTCAAGCTGGATGATGTGCGTGAAGCTCTGGCAGAAGTGGGTATCACTGGTATGACCGTGACAGAGGTAAAAGGCTTTGGTCGCCAGAAAGGGCATACCGAACTATATCGTGGTGCCGAATATATGGTGGATTTTCTGCCAAAGGTCAAAATAGAAATTGTCGTACCGGATGATATTGTTGATACCTGTGTTGAAACGATCATGCAGATTGCCCAAACTGGCAAAATTGGTGATGGCAAGATTTTTGTTTTTGATGTGGCCCGTGTTGTGCGTATTCGTACTGGTGAACAGGACGAAGAGGCGATTTAGCGAAAACTGCTGTAAGCCCTCGCCCAATGCGGGCGGGGAGCAGTTACTCGATAAATAAATTAACTCCCCGTCCTTTTTGTGACAATTTCTTTAGGGCAGGGAGGATGTCAGACATATTACAGAAGCCCGTCCATTATCTGATTATATGCTAAAAATGCATCATGCTCTTGTAACCCAGTATTGGCTATAAGCCTATGAAGAATCGTATTATTCCTGTACCTATTAATTATCTCAAGATTTGACCATACGTTTATTTCTCTCTCGGAAAATGCCCCCATACGCCATAAATCTCGGAAGTGGTCGGTTACTCGAGCAGTAAATCTCTCTCCGAGTTCTAGCGTATCAGTAATTTCAATGCGTAATTGATTGATAAGGCTAACTGCAAAAGGATTTGTACTTGTTGGTACGAATTGTCCATATAAAGACGCGTAATTATCTAGTGTAATATCTACAGCGAATTGAGCTTCAAGTCTTTCTGAATGATAGTTATTAATAATTACTCTGTTACCTGTGCTTAATTCAGAGAAAAAACCCAGTCTTTCTAATTCCATCATATGACTAGCATTTCTTACTTGAGAAGTATCAAGTTGTAAGGTCGTTGCATTTCTAAACATAACTTCTGTAATACTGCCGTTATCTACATAATTTTGAAAAATCTCTAATTCAGGGTTGCTAATAATACTTGGTCGCCCGACAGAACCTGAAAGGGAAAGTGGATGGTTAGCCATAGGGAAAGGCCTAGGAGTAGCCATGTTCATTCCCCGTGGCGTTTCTTCGAATCTAACTGTTTCGGTTGTGTATCCCCTGCTAAACGATGCTGTCGTTCTTTGGCTCACCCGGCTTATACGCCGGGCAATGCCACCGATTGCACCCGTCCCCAGACTGACCGCACCAAATCCTATGGAAACCCACCCGAGGATCGCAGACGCCTGTGGGTTACTCTCTTCAGTGGCAGCACTGGCAATGCCCGTCGCATCCGCGATCAGACCACTGATAATAGCTACATCACCCGCCAACGATGCCCCTCCGGAGGGAATAGCCATAGCCAGCCCCGCGATAAGTCCGATAGCGCCAAAAACAATCCCCAGAATATTGCCCAGACTCATCTGCCCTGAGGGATCGATGTGATTGATCGGATCGCCCAGACAATAGGCGTATGCATTGAGTCCCCCTGCGCCAAATGGACTCCAGCTGTCGGGCGCATTAAAACGCATCAGTACAGGATTATAAGCCCGATAGCCATTGCCCAGATGATAGACGCCGCCGACCGGGTCAAGGCGTTCACCATTATAGGCAGGAATGTCTGGATCACGTTCTTCTTCTGCCTGTTGCCCATAAGGCGAATAGCAATGATGGATTTGGCTGCCGTCCGCCTGATGACTGACCAGTACACTGCTATGTCCGTCCGTGCTCAACAAACGGGTATCCTTCCCCGTGACTGTTGCTACTGTTTCTCCGTGAGCGCGTAACAGCCGGGTCGCCACGCCGCTTTCGCGCAGGATTTCAACCACCCGGGTAGCTCCCCGATAGTAAAGCTCGTGGGTTTTATCTGTTCCGATCTGTTGTTGTATCAAACGATTAGTGGCGTCGTAAGCATAAGTACTGGTTGTATCGTTTAAACTGACCGAGGCTAGCCGCCCCAGAGCATCGTAGGTTAATTGTCGGCCCGCCTCATCCTGAATCAAACGTCCGGCCTTGTCATATGCCAGAGTAATGGCGGCCGGATACCCCGGATGAGTATGGGTCACCATGTGCAACTGACAAGGATCTGACGCACTGTAACTGAATGTAGCCGTATCGCTGCTGCCGTCTTCAAGAATAGTAATGCAGGTCAGGATATTTCCCAGAGTGTCATAGGTAAAACGTTGACTGGCCAGCGTGAAACCGTAAGCATCACGGGGACATTCCACGCCGGTACACTCATAAGATATCAGCCAGCGACGAGCCGGATTGTATGTGTAACTCTCCTGACGTAATAAACCGCTATTTTGCGAACGGGTAATACGCGAGGCAACCTGTCCTTTTACCGTATAAGTCTGTTCAAGGGTCAGTGTATCCGTCGCCGTCTGGATCTGACGACTGACTTCACGACCAAATTCATCCCAACTCAGTGTCGTGACACATGCCTGCTGATGTTGAATATCAAGCACCCGACAGCTATTGAGCCGGCTGGCCGCATCATAAGTTAAGGATACTTCAATATCAGAATCCCGAGCTAAAACAGGACGACCAAATTGATCAAAGTTTACATTTCGGGTTATTCCCGCGGCATCCTGATATTCTGTCAGCACACCAACAGGGGAATAGCGATAGTTTACCTGACGGGCAGCACTGGCTTCGGCATCATTAAAGCTGAAACTTTCCTGCTGTAAACGACCGGAGGGGGTATAATTCAGATAGTGGCTGACTAGTTTTCCGGCATGGGCTTCAGTCATGACCCCGGTTTTCGTTTCATAAATAAAATGCTTCTGCATATCTCCGGCTTCTACTACTACCTGCGTCAGCACATTTCCCAGCATAAGGTCATAGTTATACGTTACTGTCTGGCCTGATGGGCTGGTCACTTGAGTAGGAGCTGGCGCTACGTTCTGATAGGTCGCATGAGAGGTGCGGCCGCTACAGGCGATTGACGTCTGGCGATGCAGGCTGTCAAAGCTACGGGTGCCCAGCACAATCCCGTTGGCCTCAATTTGCGTCATTAAATTACTGGTACTGAAAGGGGCGTAGCTTTTTCGGATGAGAGTACCATCGCTGTGTATGATGGTGCTGACCCGTCCGAACACATCGTAGGTGTATTCCGTCTTTTGTCCCAGTTCATCAATCATGGCCCGCAATCGGCCGAGGCCGTCATAATGGTGGCTTTGCTGGCTATATTGCTTGCCTTCACTGTCATACAGTGTGGTGGTCACCGGGCGGTGATGTTTATCATACACCACGGTACTTTTGGCAAAATTCAATCCTTCTGCCTGTCGGGTTATCTGTGCGGTACGGGTCACCGGATTGTAATCCTGCTGGGTGCTCTCCCCGGTATCCTGAATAATACGATGTTGCTGCCCCCAGTCATCATATTCAAAACGCTGACGAGAAGAAATAAGTGTTACATCGCCTGCGTTATCATCCACAGGCAGCCAGTCATGGCGGATCTGACTGACTATCCGCCCCCAGCTGTCATACTCTGTTTCCGCGATTAACTGCCAGCCCTGTGCTTCAAGTCCCTTTTCAAGAATCTCCTGCTGGTAGGCGCGCCCCAACCCGTCAAAGCGAATTCGCTGCTGATTGCCCCACATATCGGTTTGGATGGTTGTGACTGATCCTGGCTCCTCTATGGCATAGGCATACTGGACTTCATGGGCATAATCGGTCTCCGCATTCGTGAGCTGCTTCAAGAGACGGCCAAAATCATCGTAGTGATACTGGGTGGTACGGTTTTGTGCATCCATTTCATGCCATAATTTGTCACTGAACCGCGACCGGGTACGATGGGTGGTGAGGCTGAGCTGATCATGTCCGGTCCACTGGGTGCTTTGCACCAGACTCTCGCCCTGCACGCTATAGCTGAAAGCCTGCTGGCTCGTCCAGCCAGATTCCACCGAAGGGGCAGCTGCTTCCGGTGTTGTGTGCACCGTATCTTCAATGCGCTGGAGACGGCCATGATCCGGAGAGTTAACCGCATTGATATAATGGGTTTGCTTTTCATACAGTAACTGGCCTGCGCTGAACAGGCCTTCATAGGTGCGCACTACGGCATAAGCAGCGGGCGATCCCTCGCGGGTAGGGAACCGACGATAGCGATAAATCGTCTGGCGAACCGGGGCATCGTCATAAGCCCCTTCGGGGGATGACTGACCCGGCGTGACGGTCTGGGATTTGACAAAACGCACGAAACCGTGCGGCGAGGGTGGGCAATCGTCGCCATCGCCGTCAGCCGGATAGTAGATCCAGTCCGTGCGGGTGCCATCCGGGGCTATCTGCATCATGGGGTTGCCTGCCGCGTCAAATTCCGTCTGGATAACGTCCCCGTCTGGTTCATCATTAAAACGGACGATGGCCGATTTCGGCATCTGGAACTGCGAAGGCTGCTGCTCAAACGCAATCCCAACCTGCGCATAATAGTCGGTCCGGTGTTCCCGCTTGCATTGGTTTTGTTGAACCGTTTCTGACACCAGCAAGTGGTAGTTGTTATAGCGCCGGGTAATATGACGCTGCGAGGTACCGTCGTCCCAGATTTCGGTCGAACCATACTGGTAGTCGGTCATCACGCCATAGAGGTAGTCGTCATCACGGTCCCAGTTGCCAAATCCGCCGTAACCGAGAAAGTTAAAATCGGTATATTGATATGTCCGCACAATGGCCGGGCCATGGCCGGGATACTGGGTATACCGGGTGACATAAGGTAACGGGGACAAGGGGGCATTCTCGGGAAATCGGTGACCATCAGGATTATAATTAACGCGTTCAATCAATCCGGTAGGGGAGGTAATCTCGGTTAAGAACCGGGACTGTCCCAGACTATAACCCAGCTGCCATTCCAGTTCCTGACCGGTCGAATTGTTTTTGACCTGCGTGACATAATCATTCTGAAATAGCAATTGGATCTCATGAAATTCTGCGGTGTCTGGCCAGACCGTTATTTTCGCATAAATGTCCAACTCATAGTGGACGGTTAACAGAGACTGCGTTTCATCCGAGATGGTCGCAAGATAGGGGATTGAACCCATGTCGAAATGCCAGTCCAGCGTCAGGGTGTGGCCAATCGGGCTGAATATCTTGATGGGGACTTTGAGGTCATAGCCATTCTCTGCACCAGTCAGCACTTCAATCAGGCCGGATTTATGGATCACCCGATAAACATTTTGCACCGTGTCCTTTTCAAAACGCACGACATCTTGTTTGTACTGCTTCAGATAGACCGTATTGTCGGTTTCAGTCACCTTATAACGCTCACCACTTGAGAGCATTAACAGCCGGTTTTGTCTGTCATATTGGGTCAGTCCGAGCGCAAAGCCAATGCCAAAACCAGTATTCTTGGTATTCAGGGGACTGTACGACAGCGCCACCGTCAGGCTTGGGCCGAGATGATTGTTGCCGGTGAGCTGAGCCACTAACAACATGTAATTAAACAGGCCGGTTCGTGGATCAACGCTGCCCGTCGCCGCACTTTGAAAGTTGTGGGCATGAGAGAAAAAAGTATCATTCATTTTGATGCCTTTTTTTAGATTATACCCGTTGTCTTTCAAGTTGCAGCTTGAAATCCATTGAGTATAGAGAGATTACATATTTATTCTCTAAATCATATTTTTGTATTTACAGAAAAAATGCTTTTATTTTTCATGCTGAATATGTTTTTAGAGAGATTCATATTCCTCTTTAAATACAATAGCTATCCAAGGCTATCATCCTGAACCGACTAATGATAAATAGAAGTATTTAAAGATCATTATTTATTTCATAGAGATGTGACTCTATACGTTAACTTAATCTTAAATAATATGATTTTGCTGTGTTATAAATAGTGTAAATGTATTAACCGCCAAATTAGCAGGCATTAATACGACCGACTTAATATTATCATTATATAATTATAGTCAGGTTTTCTAAGTGTGCCAGCTATGGAAAGTAGATTTATGTTGATTATTTTCATTAATA